>JAIOSL010000039.1 GCA_021107635.1 archaeon
AACCTAATTGAAAAAGAAAACAAATTTGTATTTGTAGTAGACAAAAACGCAAACAAACAAGAAATCAAAAAAGAAATCGAAGAACTCTACAACCTTGAAGTCACAAGCGTTAAAACACTCATCAGCATGAAAGGCGAGAAACGAGAATTCGTAAAATTGAAGAAAAAAAATGCAGCATCAGAACTCGCAACCAAACTAAACTTAATATAGTGAGATCATGGGAAAACGAATTAGAGCACAAAGACGTGGAAGCGGATCACCAAAATACACAGCACCATCCCACCGCTATAGAACAGCCGCAAAATACAAGCAAGGCCAAGCCAAAGGCACAGTAGTAGATTTCACTAAAGACCCATCCAAAAGCGCAATACTTATGAAAGTCCAATGGGACGACGGAGAAAAAACCACATACATCGCCCCAGAAGGAATTGCAATCGACAATGGAATCGACCAAGGAACCAAAAACGTTGCACTAGGCAACATCATGCACTTAATAGACATACCAGAAGGAGTACCATTCTTCAACATAGAAAAAGCTCCAGGCGACGGAGGCAAAATGGTACGATCAAGCGGAGCAAGCGCGACAGTAGTAGCAAAACAAAAAAAACAAGTCGTAATAAAACTCCCATCCAAAAAACTCGTTCCACTAAAACAAGACTGCAGAGCCACTATCGGTGTAGTAGCCGGTGGAGGACGTACAGACAAACCACTCGTCAAAGCAGGCAGCAGATACTACAAAGCAAAAGCAAAAGGACAAGTGTATCCAGTTGTCAGAGGAGTAGCAATGAATGCAGTATCACACCCACACGGAGGCAGCCAACACCACACAGGTAAAGCAAGCACAGTGAAAAGAGACACTCCACCAGGAAGAAAAGTCGGACACATAGCAGCTAGACGCACTGGACGCAAAAAGAGGAAGTGAAGTAATGGCAAAATTCATCTACAAAGGAAAAACACTTGAAGAACTCCAAAAAATGAGCATAGAAGAATTCTCCAAACTAGTGCCATCCAGACAAAGAAGAAGCCTCAAAAGAATAGACGAAAGCAAAAAAAACTTCATAAAAAACCTAGAACAAGGCAAAGGACTAGCAAGAACACACTACCGAGATCTAGTAGTAATCCCCGCAATGGTAGGCAAAAAAATTGCAGTATACAACGGAAAAGAATTCAAGTACATTGACGTTCAACCAGAAATGATCGGACACTTCCTAGGCGAACTAGCACTCACAAGAAAAAATATTAAACACTCAGCCGCAGGAATCGGAGCAACACGATCAACCAAATTCATATCAGTCAAGTGATAACAATGAGAGGATACTCCACCCAAATAAAAGGCGCAAAAGCATACGGCAGCGAAATAAACATTTCGCGCAAACACGCAGTAGAAGTATGCACCGCAATACGCGGAAAAAGACTAGAGAAAGCCAAACAATTCCTCCAAGACGTCACAGAAAAAAAACAATTCGTCGAACTACACAAACACAAAAAACAAGTACCACACCGCACCGGCGGAACACCAGGAAGATACCCAGTGAAAGCAGCAAAAGAGATACTAAAAGTCCTAGAAAACGCTGAAAACAACGCAGAGAACAAGGACATGGAAGGAGACTTAATAGTCAAACATGCAGCTGCACACTACGGAAGAACATACCAAAGAAGAGCCCCAAAAGGCAAATGGAAAACATCAAACATTGAAACCACAAACATTGAAATTATACTCACAGAGGCGTAAATAATGCTAGAACGATCATTCGTACAGGACGGAAAAAGAGACGTCAAGCTCGACGAATACTTCAAAAACAACCTTCGCAGAGCCGGATACGTCGGATGTCATGTCCAAAAAACACCAATAGCAATGCGCATAGTACTTAGAGTAGAACGCCCAGGATTAGTCATCGGACGCAAAGGCTCAGCAATAGAACAAATGACACGAGACCTAGAAGCTAAATTCAAACTCGAAAACATCCAAATAAAAGTTGAAGAAGTCTCCGTACCAGAACTAAACTCCGCAATCATGGCCAGAAGAATAGCCAGCTCACTTGAACGAGGACTACACTTTAGAAGAGTCCTGCACTGGAGCCTAGAAAAAATAATGGCCTCAGGCGCAAAAGGCGCAGAAATAGTCGTCAGCGGCAAACTAGTCGGAAAAGGCGGCAAATCACGCACAGAACGCGTCAGCGCAGGATACCTGAAAAAAGCAGGAGAACCAGCAAAACAAGTACTAGAAGCACAAGCACAAGCAATCAAAAAAGCAGGAATCATAGGCGTAACAGTCAAAATAGTCCCACCAAACGTCGTATTCCCAGACAAAGTAAAAGTAACAGGTGAAGAATTTGGCAGTACTGAAACCAAAAGAAATCAGGAAAATGAACCAAAAGGAAATCCAAAAGAAACTCCAAGAGCTAAAAACTGAACTTGCAAGAGAACAATCCGCCGTTGCCAGTGGCACGCGCCCAGAAAACGCAGGTAGCATAAAAGAGCTCAGAAGAGCAATCGCAAGAATACTTACAATACAGCAAGAAACACCTGCTGTTACAATAAAAAAAGATAAGGAGGTTGGAAAAAAGAATGACTGAAGTCTGCCCAAAATGCGGACTCCCGAAAGACCTATGCGTCTGCCAGGAAATCGCCAAAGAAGCCCAAAAAATCAAAATTCGAACCGAAGTCAAACGATACAGAAAAAAAATGACTGTCGTCGAAAACCTGGAAGGCATAAACCTAGACGAACTCGCCAAAAAACTCAAACGAAGAATGGCATGCGGCGGAACCGTCAAAAACAAACGCATTGAGTTACAAGGAGCCCACGCAGAAAAAGTCAAAAGAGCGCTCATCGCGCTTAATTATCCAGAGGATTCAATTGAAATCGTCTAAGAAAAACCTAAAACAACTCGCCGAACACACCATAATAGGCCTTAAATGCGAAATCACAAACAGTTCACAGAGAAACATCGTTGGCCTCAAAGGTAAAATAATTGACGAAACCCTCAACACAATAACCATAGAAACAAAAAACGGCGAAAAACAAATCCAGAAAAAAACCACAACATTTCAAATCCACTTTCCAACCGAAACAATCGAAATAAAAGGAACCACACTAACACAAAGACCCCATGAAAGACTCAGAAAAATATGGAGGAAAATCAAATGACCACCGGAAAAAAACAAAAAAATACCCTCAAAGTAAGAGGAAACGTATTCAAAGGAACAGTAGTCAGCGACAAAATGAAAAAAAGTGTGGTCGTTGAAAGAAAACTCCTCAGATACCTCCCAAAATATGAAAGATATGCTCGAACACGCTCAAGAATCACCGCACACGTTCCAGAAGGAATGGAAGTCAAAACAGGAGACAACGTTGAAATAGGTGAAACAAGACGCATCAGCAAAACCAAAAACTTTGTCATACTCAAGGTGGAAAAATGAAAGGGCTAGCATCCAAAATGACCAAAAGCCTACAAATAGGCTCAACAATAAAATGCGACGACAATAGCGGAGCCAAAACCCTTGAGATCATTGCAGTACTTAGATACAAAGGAAGAAGGCGCAGAATAGCAAGAGCAGGAGTAGGAGACGTAATCATCTGCTCAGTCAAAAAAGGAAAACCAGAAATTCGTAAAAAAGTCGTCAGAGCAGTCATAACAAGACAAAGAAAAGAATTCAGAAGAGCAAACGGCTTGCGCATTAAATTCGAAGACAACGCAGCAGTACTAGTAGACGACACAGGCCTTCCAAAAGGAACAGAAATCAAAGGAGTCGTCGCAAAAGAAGTCGCAGAACGCTTCGCCAAAATAGCTACCCTAGCAAAAAATGTGGTGTAAAACAATGAAACACGGCAAAACCCAACAAAAAAGAAAACAAAGAAAAAATCTGTTCACAGCCCCACTACACCAGCGCAAGCGCGGAGTATCAGTCACACTAAACAAAGAATTACGCGAAACACACAAAAAAAGAAACGTTCCAGTAAGAAAAGGCGATAAAGTCAGAGTACTACGAGGCAACTTCAAAAAACACGAAGATGAAGTCACACGAGTCAACCTAATAGACTACAAAATTTACGTTAAAGGCATAAACAACAAAAAAGCAAACGGAGAAGAAACCCCAAGACCCGTTCACCCCTCAAACCTCATGATAACCGAACTTAAACTAGAAGACAAAAAAAGGTCCAAACTCCTGAAAAGGTGAAAACAACATGGCAAAAAAAGGAGAAAAAAAGGTAATGAAAGTATTCGCCGCAAGCAAGGCGACCAAAGTACTGAGAAGAAGCCCAAGCTTCGTCACCAAAGCACGAGCAGGACCACACGCAAAAGATAAAGCACTCCCACTAAGCATAGTACTAAGAGACCTCATGGGCATCGCAAAAACCGCAAGAGAAGCCAGAGTAATACTAAACGAAAGAAGAGTCATAGTAAATGGCAAAATAACCAAAGACCAAAAAATGCCAATAGGATTTATGGACGTCATCAGCTTACCTTCAATAAGCAAACACTACATCATGGTCTACAACAAAAAAGGAAAATTAGACATACATGAAACCGATAAACCAACCTTCAAACTATCCCGAATCCAAAACAAAACCATGACCAACAAAGGCCTACAACTAAACCTACACGATGGACGCAACATGATAGTAAACAAAAATGAATACAACACAGGTGGAACACTCAAACTAGCAATCCCACAACAAAAAATACTAGAATACTATCCAATGGAAGAAGGTAACATTGCCTACGTTACCGGCGGAAAACACGCAGGAGACATAGCACACATACAATCAATGCTAGAAGGCACACAAACCAGAGCCCCCCTAGTAGTACTCAAATCAAAAAACACAGAATTCCAAACAAGAAGAAACTACGTGTTCATACTCGGAACCAAAACACCCTCAATAAAAATCAACGAAGAGGATGAAGCATGATCAGGATAAGCAAAGTCACAGTAAACATAGGAGTAGGAAACGCAGGAGAAGAACTAGAACGCGCAGAAAAACTACTTGAAAAGCTGTGTGAGCAAAAACCTGTCAGAACCCTCTCCAAAAAAAGAATCCCAACATGGAGTATCAGGAAAAAACAAGCCATCGGCGTAAAAGTCACACTCAGAGGAGAAAAAGCAAACAAATTCCTGAACATGGTCCTAGAAGCCAAAGAACGCACTCTTGGAACAGAACAATTCGACACAAACGGAAACTTTGCATTTGGAATAAGAGAATACATTGAAATACCCGGAGTAAAATACGACCCAGAAATAGGAATTTATGGTTTTGACGTATGCGTAACACTAGAAAAAAACGGATACAGAATCAAAAAACGAAAAAGACAAAGAAGACGCGTACCACCAAACCACAAACTCACAAAAGAAGAAGCCATTGAATGGCTAACAGAAAACATGAAAGTACAGGTGAAATAATTGTCCGACAAAAAACACAAGAAAAAAATCCCAAAAGGGGAACCAGGCAGAAAATGTGAAAAATGCGGGACCGCCAGAGGATTAATAAGAAAATATAAAATGAACATCTGTAGAAGATGCTTCAGAGAAAACGCCGAAAAAATGGGATTCAAAAAATACTAGAGTGATAATAATGTTAATGGACCCAATTGCAGATGCAATGTCAAACATCAAAAATGCCGACAGAATAGGCAAAACAGAGTGCAAACTCAAACCTGCCAGCAAACTACTAGGCAACGTACTCAAAGTAATGCAAAAATACGAATACATCGGCGAATTTGAATACATAGACGACGGCAAAAGCGGACAATACAAAATCAACCTACTAGGCCGCATCAATGACTGCAATGCCATTAAACCAAGACTAGAAATCAAAAAAGACGGCTTCGAAAAATATGAAAAAAGGTTCTTACCAGCACAAAACTTTGGAATACTAATAGTCTCAACATCAAAAGGAGTCCTCAGTCAACAAGACGCAATGGAAACAAATGTCGGAGGACAATTAATAGCATTCGTATACTAGTGAGCAAAATGACACTCGCAGCAAAAATTGAACAAGAAATAGAAATACCAGAAGGCGTGACCATACAAATAGAAACAAATAAAGTCACAGTAGTAGGACCAAAAGGCCAAATAACAGAAGAATACAAGATAGGCCCAATCAAAATAGAACAAGCAGACAACAAAATCAAAATCAGCGCAAGCTTCCCAAAAAAACAACAAAAAGCAATGATAGGAACAATCAAAGGCAAAATCGAAAACATGATCAACGGAGTCAACCATGGATACGAATACAAAATGCAAATCGTATACTCCCACTTCCCAATGAACGTCAACGTAGAAAATCAAAACATAAAAATCAAAAACTTCCTCGGAGAAAAACACCCAAGAACCTCCAAAATCCTCGGAAACACACAAGTAAAAATCAAAGGCCAAGACATAACAATCACCGGAACAAACAAAGAAGAAGTAGGCCAAACCGCAGGAAACCTTGTCCTAGCAACCAAAGTTGGAAGACGAGACCAACGAGTCTTCAAAGACGGAATATTCATAGTCGAAAAAAATGTGATGAAAAATGACGCCTAAATTCACAAGACAAAATAGCCACAGAAAAAAGCGTCTGGGTACAAAATGGCGCAAACCTAGAGGCATCGACAGCAAACAAAAACAAGGCAAAAAAGCCAAAGGTGCAAAACCAAGAATAGGCTACGGCAAACCAAAAACCGAAAAACCCACGCTAATCCGAAACATAACAGACCTCGAAAAAGCACAAGGAAAAATCACAATTGCATCAATAATAGGAAACAAAAAAAGAGAAGAAATAATCAAACAAGCAGAACAAAAAAAACTCGAAATAACAAACAGGTGAACAAATGAAGCTTGACCAATTAAAAGCACTGGCCTCAAGAACAAAAAAAGTCGGAAAAAATCGCATAGAAATAACCGATGAAGAAGCAGCAGCAGAAGCCATCACTCGTGAAGACGTTCGAGAACTCCTCAAAAACAAACAAATCAAAATCAAGAAAAAACAAGGAGTAAGCACAGCACGCGCAAAAATCAAAAAAATAAAACAACAAAAAGGACAAAGACGAGGACCAGGAAAACGCAAAGGAACCCGCAAAACCAGAACCAAGAAAAAAGAAACCTGGATGAAAAAAGTCCGCGCACAACGCAAAAAACTCAAAGAAGAACAACTAGCCTCACCAGAAGACTACAGAAAAACCTACAGAATGGTCAAAGCAGGATATTTCAAAGATGTTAAACACCTCACAGCATATATCAAAGCAAAACGGGGAAAACAATGAAGCTCTCACAAACTTACTCAATGAAACTCAAGCGCAGAAGAGAAGGCAAAACAGACTATAAAAAACGCCGAGCTCTTCTAAAATCAGGCAAGCCCTGGCTAGTAGCAAGAGTAAAAAACAACATAGTCATCGCACAAGTAGTAGACTATGAACCAAGCGGAGACCTAATCAAAGCCAGTGCATCATCAACAGAACTAAAAAAATACGGATGGAAAGGCCACACAGGAAACCGCTCCGCAGGATACCTAACCGGCTACCTCTGCGCAAAAAGAGCACTAGAAAATGGAATAAAAACAGCAAACCTCGACATCGGCCTCCACTCTCCAGTATCAGGATCAGGAGTATTCTCCATCCTAAAAGGAGCAGTAGACGCAGGCCTAAAAATACCTCACGACTCAAAATGCTTCCCCAACGAAGAAACGTTCGACAAAACCATAGAAAAGATCAAACCAAAACTGGACAGTAAAAAGGTGGTAAAGTGCGACAAAGAAGAACCAAACAAAAAAGAGAAGAAAGAGAAAAAGAAAGAAAAGAAAAAGAATTAAACGAGTGGACAGCAAAAACACGCGCAGGCAAACTAGTCCAAAACGGAGAGATTAAAACACTAGAACAACTCTACCAAAAAAACCTGCCAATACTTGAACCACAAATCGTAGACTACCTAATCCCAGAACTAAAAGAAGAAGTAATCGACGTAAAAATGGTAAGAAGGACCACAGACTCAGGACGCAAAGGTTCATTCGTCGTAACCGCAGTAGTAGGAAACCACAATGGCTACATAGGAGTAGGAACCGGAAAAGCAGTTAACACCAGACCCGCAATACAACGCGCAATACGAGACGCAAAACTAAACATTGCCACCATAGTAAGAGGATGCGGATCATGGGAATGCGGATGCGGCAACCCACACTCAGTACCATTTAAAATCACAGGCAATTCCAGATCAGTAAGAGTTACATTAATCCCTGCACCACGCGGAACCGGACTAGTTTCCGGAGAAACCGCTAAAACAGTGCTTAGACTCGCAGGAGTCAAAGACACATGGAGCAGAACAGAAGGCAAACCACAAACCACATTCAACTTCGCAAAAGCAACATTTGAAGCACTCAAAGCCACACGCAAAATACGCGGAAGAAAACAAGAAAAAAGTGAACAAAAATGAACAGAATAGCAGTAATACGCATAAGAGGCGACTCACGCATAGACTACAAAAGAAAAGACACAATGAAAAAACTACGCTTACTAAAAGTAAACCACTGCTCAGTAATCAAAGACACGCCCCAATACAAAGGCATGCTCCAAAAAGTAAAAGATTACATCACATGGGGAGAAATCAAAGAACCAGAAATGATAAAACTCCTAGAAAAAAGAGGCAGATTACCAGGAAACAAAAAACTCACAAACGAATACATGAAAGAAACCACCAAATACAGCACAATAGAAAAATTCACAAAAGAATTCATGGAAGGCAAAATAGAACTCAAAGACATCCCAGAACTAAAACAATACTTCAGACTAAACCCACCAAGAGGTGGATACGGCACCATCAAAACGCAATACGCCAACAAAGGTACTCTTGGATACAGAGGCGCAGCAATGGATAAACTGCTTGACCGAATGCTCAGGTGAAAAAATGGCACGCAAAGACAGAAAAATAATGAAAAAAAGAGGAACACGCACCTGTGGAAAAGGTCGCAAAGGCTCACGCAGAAAAAACTCAGGCCGAGGAATGGCAGGATCGCACAAACATAAATACAGTTGGATACTTAAATACGAGCCAGACCACTTTGGCAGAAAAGGAATGGCACAACCAGGAAGAGCAGCCAAACCAAAAACAGTAAACATTGGTTACTTAAACCAGTACGCAGAAAAACAACAAATAAAAGAAATAGACCTTTCCAAACTCGGCCTCGAAAAAGTCCTAGGCGGCGGAAAAATAGACAAAGCACTCACAATAAAAGCAACATACTTCACAGAAAAAGCCAAACAAAAAATCGAGGCAGCAGGAGGAAAAGCCATACAACCTAAAACGGTGACAGCATGAGCTTTGAATTCCTTGATCCAATAATACGCCTGCTACCAGAAGTAAAAAAACCAACGGTACCCCCACCATTCAAAAAAAGAATCATGTGGGTTATCGTAGGTCTAATCATATTCTTCATACTAGGAGAAATCACACCATTCGGAGTGCTAAGCAAAAGCTTTTGTGAAGCAAACCCTGGAATACAAGGATGTTCAAGACTAGGCTTTCTCCAAAACGTTCAAACCATCCTAGCATCAAACATAGGAACACTTGCCACGCTAGGAATCGGACCAATAGTAATGGCCTCGATAATTCTTCAATTACTGTCAGGAGCAGAATTAATCAAAATTGAAAAAGAACGCTATCAAGGAGTACAAAAACTAGCAGCAGTACTCTTCTGTTTCTTTGAAGGCGCGATCTACGTCTACACAGGATTCATTCCAATAGAACCAAGCACAATAACCCTCCTCCCCATACCAATGCTAGAAACAATCCTATCACTAAACCATATACTAGTACTAGTTCAAATTGCACTAGGATCAATAATTTTACTATACCTTGACGAAGTAATTGCAAAATGGGGATTTGGATCAGGAATAGGACTATTCATCGTAGCAGGAGTCGCAAAATCAATAGTATGGGGCTCACTAAGCATTTGGCAACAATCAGGAAGATTCATTGGAATCATCCCACAATTCCTTAACGACCTCATGATAGAAGGAATACTAAAAATAGACATAATAATGCCAATTATATTCACATTAATAGTCTTCCTAATAGTAGTATACATAGAAGCCATGCGAGTAGAAATCCCATTAACTCTAGGAAGAGTCCGAGGTATTGGAGGACGCTATCCACTCAAATTTCTATATGCATCAAACCTTCCAGTAATCTTAGCAGCTGCATTATTCGCAAACGTACAATTATTTACAAACGTCCTAAACAACATGGGCATACGTATACTAGGAATGGTTGACACAGCAGGAACACCCATTTTTGCACTAAATTTAGATCCAGCAAACTTTACTGTGCCAATAGCATACATGGTAAGAGCACCATACGGCATCCTAGGAACCCAAGCCTCAATAGATCGATATTTACTCCAAGCCAACCAAGTAATCTTTGGAATACCACTAGAAGCAATACACATAGTCTGCTACACCATAATCATGATAGCAGCATGTATAATATTCGGAAAATTCTGGATAGAAACCACAGGAATGAATGCCAAACAAGTATCAGAACAATTACGAAACGTAGGCTTTTCTGTCCCAGGATTCCGCAGAGACGCAAGAGTCATGGAAAAAGTACTCAATAAATACATTCCAGTTATAACCGTACTAGGCTCAGCGAGCGTGGGTTTACTCGCAGCAGGCGCAGACCTGACAGGAGCACTAGGAAGTGGAACCGGAATCCTATTAAGCGTAGGAATACTCTATAGACTATACGAAGAACTAGCCCAAAGCCAACTAATGGAAATGCATCCAGCACTAAGAAACTTTTTAGGTGGTTAAAAAATGACTGAAATACTTGGAATAACATTATTATACCCTGAAGCAATCTTTGCAGTAATCGGAATATCAATAGGCGTGTCCCTCTTCTCAGCAGCAGTCCACAGAAAACTAGTAGACCGCAACAAAATGGATGAAATCCGAAAACGCATAGAAACACACCAAAAAGAAATGCTCACAGCACAAAAAGCAGACGACAAACAAAGACTCAAACAACTAGAACACCAACAAGTAGAAGTCATGGGCCTAATCAAAAAAAACTTTATGATGAGCATGAAACCACTCGTCATAACAATGCCAGTATTCCTAGTAATCCTCTACTTCATGAGAACATGGTATGACCCACTAGGAGCACTACTCAACCTTCCAATAAACATACCATTCATAACCTATGCAGTAGAAGAAATGGGAATAACAAACGGAATGAGCTGGTTTGGAATATACTTTATATTTGCAATAACCACAAGCCTAAGCCTAGAACTAATAACAAGAAAAATACTCAAAAAGTGATAACAATGAATTGCCCAACATGCGGAAAAAAACTAGCAGGAACCGGAAAAGGACCAAAAAGCAAAACAAGACCAAATCGAAAATTTGGTGGCGTGCTCTGCCACTCCTGCACAGAAAGAACAATAAAACTCAAAACCAGACTCGATGAAAAAACAATCACAAAAGACGACATAGAACCAAAATACCAAAAATATGTACAACAAGTCGTAATCAACACAACCGAAAAACCAAAAAGACAAACCAAAAAAAAGAAGTGAACCCATGACACTCCTCGAAAAAACAAAGGAGACAATAAAAAACATAAACCAACAAACAAACAGAGGAGTCCTCATAGTAATCGGAAGCCAAAACATCAAACACGGAACAGGCCGAAGCAGCATATCAAAAAAACTCGCTCAACAACTAAACGCCATCCACTACTCAACAGGAGACAAATTCCGTGAACTCGCCAAAAATGCAGGAATGACCATCAGTGAATACGCACAACACACCCAAAAACATCCAGAAATAGACCAACACTTCGACCAACAAGTCCAAAAAGAAGTCTACAAGCTCATCAAACAACAAAAAAACGTGATCGCAGACAGCAACCTGCTAGCACACTTCCTGACACCAGATGTTAGCATTGCAATAGATACCAACGACACCACACGCGCAAAACGCGTCTACAACAAACACCGCCAAGGAGACAAAAAATACCAAAACACACAAGACGCACTAGAAGACCTTGACAACCGCATGCACGCAGACCAAAAAAGATACAAAGCACTATACAACATAGACTCTGAAGAACTATCAAAAACATATGATTGCCACGTACGCAACGACGGCACACTCGAAGAAACACTTAAACAAGCCATTACGTGCGTGTACAAAAAACTCTCACACGACAAAAAAGAAGGTGAAAAAATATGCAAGTATTCGAAGTAGGAAGAATATGCAACAAAATAAGAGGAAGAGAAGCAGGAGAAAAATGCACTGTAGTCGAAGTAATCGATGAAAAATACGTACTAGTTGATGGACCAAACGTCAAAAGAAGACGCTGCAACATCGGACACCTTGAACCAACAAACCAAAAAATAACAATAAAAAAAGGCGCCACAAAAAAAGACGTAACAGAAGCATTCAAAACCATCAAGTGAGCACATGATCACACTAAGGCACGAAAAACCCATCCCACACAAACAAGAAAAATCCTTTCTGATTCTAGACAAACCACCAGGACCGAGCTCACATGAGGTAACAGCCTGGACCAAAAAAATGCTAGGCGTAGCAAAAGCAGGACATAGCGGCACGCTTGACCCAAAAGTCACAGGAGTTCTAGTAATAGCACTAAACAAAGGAACCAAACTACTACGCGCATTCCAAAACGCAGACAAAGAATACATCTGCATCGCCAAACTTGAACCAATGCCCCCCAAAAACAAACTGGAACAAACCCTGAACAAATTCCAAGGCTACATCAAACAAATGCCACCAAAAGAAGCTGCTGTAGCAAGAAAACTACGCAAACGCATTATATATGAACTTGAACTGCTCGAAATCAAAGAAAATATGATACTATTCCGAGTAAAATGCCAACACGGAACATACATCAGAGTGCTCGTCAGCGACTTAGCGCGTGCGCTTGGCGTTAAAGGAACAATGATGGAACTCAGGAGAACACATGCAGGAACGTTCAGCGAGGACAATGCCATAACAATGCAGGAACTATCTGATATAGTTAGGGTCAAAAAACAAGAAAAGGTCTTGCTCTCTCCTTTAGAAGCGCTCTCACACATAAAAAAAATATGGGTAGGCAATAAAGCAGTAAGCGCACTTTGTCATGGAGCCAACCTTGCCTTTCCAGGAGTCATAGCTTTCGATGAAGGCATAAAAAAAGGCGAGCTAGTTACGCTACTCACAGCATCTAACGAAGTAATCGGCCTTGCGAATGCCCTAAAAGACTCTGAAGAAATTCAAGACGCGCAAGGATTCGTAGCAGACACTAAGGCAATCATTCTAGACAAACAACTATATCCAAAACACTGGAAAAAAGACTAGAAACACATACACTATTTTTGTTTAGGTATAGACCTAAGTATTGCGAAAACCTTTTAAAAGAGACCATAACCATAGTTAGGTTAAGCTTAGGTGGCCAAAATGAACGACCTCCAACATATAATACTTCAAATCACACTCATGTTAATCTTCATAGTGGGCGCGATGGCATGCCTCGGAAACCCAAATGGTGTCTCTATTTCCTTCCCCCCGGAAGCGTATGACTCCGAGCAAGCACACTACTTTTGCCAGCAAGCGCCCGCTTGTAACGAAAAAAACAATAGCATTCTTTACATCACAGAAGAAAACCTCGCTGCCAGTGTTGGACAAATTGAAGGCAAAGGCCTGCCAGTAGTTAACATTGAAATTCCAGTTGATGATAAAGGCAATGCCACTTTTGAGTACAACACATGGAATCAAGCCTATGAAAAAGAACTAGGACTCCTCTCAAAAGCTAAAGTCTTAGCGCTAACAGAAGAAGACATTCAAGGAATAATTAAAGAAAAACTAATTGCAGGATATATACTAGTCTATTCTAATAAAGACGGAGTAGCAGAAACCTTCAGAGCTAAAACCACAATAGAACAAGACTCAGGAACGGGAGGAGCAAGCGCAGGAGCAATACCCACCACAGAATACTGCAGTGGACCAGTAATAACCATCGGTGACCTCCCAAAAAAGAACAATCTGCCAGTAAGCCCACCGCAAGAAGAAAAAGAGGACATAATAACCATACCAGACATTTCTCTTCCATTCTTAACTCCAATGTCTGCTCCAGCAGCAACTCAAGAAAGCATAGGAAACAACACCCCAATAAAAGAAAAACCAAAGAATTTTGTAGTAACACAATACTGGTGGCTGATACTAATTGTTTTCGCAATTACGCTATTAGTCTTCAAACTCCAACTTGGAGGAAAAGAAGAAGAAATCACCACAGAAGACTTCAGTGTCCTCTCAGCACCAAGAAGAATAGAAATGATGCGCTCTCTGACAGAACGCAACAAAACATTAACAGAACTCTCAAAAGAAGAAGACATTTCTCTCCCAACAGCAAAAGAACACCTAGAAAAACTAGAAAAAAGCGGTTTAGTACGCAAACTTGACACAGGCCACAAATGGAAATACTATGAACTAACACGCAAAGGCGACCGAATTCTCAAATCAACTGACACCAAAAACAATTAAATAGTCAGATTGAGAAGAAAGTTTGAACGGTGAACAAAATGAAAAAACTAGCTTTGCTTGGAATACTACTTATAACCGCAATGGTAATAGGCTGCACCCAACCAAAAGAAGTCTGCGCAACAGGCCCTGACTGCAAATGCGTGAAGTATACAATCGAACCAGGTGCAGTGTACTCTCCTGCTAGAGACTGTACCTTAGTCAATGGTATCAAAAAATGTACCGTGATAACAGATGAAAAAGGAACAACAAGCTGCAAAGAAGTTCTGGCCACAGAAGAAGATCTTAAATCATACTGCAGGAACCAGATTACCTCTCTCTACAAATGCAAAGATGGCTACTTCAAAATTTTAAAAAGTGAATCCCAAAGCCCGTTCGAAATGCTCAAACCAGGCCACCCCGCAGAAACATGCAACCTCGTAGCAGGTTATGCATTGAGCGAAAACTGTCAAGCTGGTGGTAGTGACTACTGTTCAGAAGAAAATCTTTGCGAAGGCTCAGGCCTAGCAAACCCCGCATCAGTGCATTGCGAAGAACAAGGAGGAACACTTCAAATGTACAACAAACCAGAAGGAACAATAGGCTACTGCAAGTTTTCTGACGGGAGCGCGTGTGAAGAATGGGACTATTATAATGGTAAGTGCGTTCAAGGAGACTGTGAAATAAAGTGTGATGCAATAGGAACCAGGAGCGAAGGCTGGTACTTTAGATGTGAAAACATTATTTCAAAGCATGAGGGAAGACTAGTATACGCAAACTGCGCAGACAAATCTCCAATTGAACCGACTCCATTCTGTGGATCATCCACAAACGCAGCATGTGAAACCAATTCAGATTGTGTTGCAGGAGGATGCAGTGGACAAGTATGCGAAGGAAAAGACGAAGGAACAATCACCACCTGCGAATACCTGCCATGCTATAGTGCTGCTTCCTATAACTTGACCTGCCAATGCATTGACAAACAGTGCAAGTGGAAAGAAAAACAAGAAACACCTGGAACACTCAATGGAACAGTAACTCTAATCCAAGGGAACTGTATGCCAGGACCAGAACTAGATCCCTCCTGTACAACAAACCCTATATCAACAACAATATACATCCGAGAACCTGCCACCACGGAAGACCTCGAAAACAACACAAGTGATTACTTTATAACACTGATTAAGCAAGTAGAATCAGACGAGAATGGCTATTACGAAGTCGAACTGCCGTCTGGAACATACAGCGTGTTCGTGGACGACAACAACGAAGAATACTGCAATTCGTTTGGAGGCCAGGGCGAAGCCTGTCAAATCACTGTCGAAGAAGAAACAACGACAGAATACAACATAAAAATCGACCATGCAGCATGGTGAAACAAATGCCAAAAAGAAAAGTTAAAGAAACTAGAAAAAGACTGATACAAAAACCCTTGTTCAAACCAGAAGAACTAAACATCAAAAAATTAACCCAAAAACCAATCACAATTAAAACCAAAAAGAAACTTGAACAAACACAATTATTCAAAAAAAATCCAAATGAAAAAACCCCAAAACATAAAAATAAAAGAAGAATAAGACAAGACCCAAAAGCTCTCCAAGAAGAAATTCAAAAAGCACTAGGAAAACAAGTAGATAGAGAGTATTATGAAGGAAAATCACTCCAACTTGAAGGATACAAACCAAGCCGATGGACAAGAGGAACCATCCAACAAATAGACGAAACAAGCCTTGCAAGCCAAATGATAATCCAAAACCCGAAAGAAGAAAAAAAAACCGCGGAACTGAAAGAACTTGCCAGAAAGAAAAACACACCCAATAAATACAAAAATTTAATCAAAGAAATCAAAGGAAAAAAACGTGAACAAAACAACATCCAACTCAAAAAACAAAAAACTAGCCTAGTAGACAAACACCTAAACCCGGAAAAATACTATAAAGACAACCCAAAAGGAATCATGCAAGACCTCACCACAACCGAAAAACAAATCGACGAACAAATGAGAGGAAGCAAAGGCGCAGACAAAATACCCCCACACATAATCGTACAAGAAGACGCAAAATATGAACCAGGCGCATGGACAAGAAGAAACCTTCCAGACCTCAAAGACACAAACATAACAAGCCAGAAAATAGAACCAGACCCAGAAACCGAACGATTAAAAAAACTAGTCAGAAAAAAAAACAAAAAAGAAAATAGATTCACAAAACTACTGAAAAAATCAAAACAAATTAAAAGACCATAAAATATAATAAGGGCGCTGCGGAGGTAGCAAAGCCTGGACCAACGCGCCAGCCTGGAAAGCTGGTGGGCGCAAGCCCCCGCGAGTTCGAATCTCGTCCTCCGCGCTTCATACTCATTGTGAAAAAAGTCTGTGGACCAAAAGGACTAACATGTTACCTCTAGAAACAAGTTACGTTAGGACATTCAACCAAGTCTTCACAACTAATTTTTTCTTGCGTCCCTTTCCTCTTGTATAATTCATAGCAATAAGTACTTTTATGAGGTGAATCGGAAGGAACATATTGACAAAAGTTTTGGCATTGAGCTACTTCATAATCGTAATTACCCGAGCTCTTCATAACCTCGATTAATTCTTCCTTAGACAAGTCACAACCATCACTATAATACCAAGGATCGCTAACTTTATTGGGGTTCCCACCACCAAAATCACACTGGCCAGTCAAGATATTAGTCCTGAAATGATCAGGAGTTACAGCAGGACTCACAAACGAGGCAGTGCTTAGAACAAACAAAACAACAGAAACAACTATAATCAAAATAAGTGCTGGAACACCAAAAATCACAGCTTTCTTAGTGTTCTTTGCTTTCACATGCTCAACAAAAAACAACACTAAAGCCAAGATAACAAAAAACATCGCTCCCAAACCAAGCGAGAAACCCACAAAAGAAACAAAAGAAACTGAATTAAAGTTTATGATTATTGAAATAACCAAAGATACAACTCCAACGAGTATCCAATGCAGCTTGTTCATTCTTTTTATCTAAACACTAAACATTAATAAAGGGTTCCATTATGCGACAACCTGGAGGGGAAGGTTGCGAAGCAAACTCATAGCTCCGAACCCCACCCAAAGTTATTGCTAAAACAAAGCTGTTACTCTAACAGAACTCAGCCTTGCATTCAGCAGGATCATCCGTCATGTCACAATTCTGACACATCATCTCTTTGAACTCATCCATGTCGAAGTCGTCCTCGCCAGTTCCAGACATGGTATCTCCCAATCCTGCAAACATCTCGCTCATATCAGTGAACGTGACATCACTCGGAAGAACAAACTTAGAGTTGTCTACAATCCAAGGCCAGCATTGAAAATCATAGTCCACTTCTTGTTCTGCATATGGGTTACCTTCTCCAAGCTCTTTGAGTTCTTCATCAGTCATATTGATATACATCTTTATTCCATTATGCGGATCCATAGAAGACCACGTATAAAACCACTTGTCCTCGGCAATCACGTGTGTGCTTATTTTCTTGCCATCTACTGTAGCATCCACATCATTACGGGCTTTTTTGCCTGCCACGTATATCACACCAGAAAATGTAACTTCATCATCTGATCCTGAAAAAGTACACCTAATAGAATTACCCAATGCTATTAAATCTTGCATGGAACCACTAAAACTCTCTGACTGTGGTGAATCATTTTGTTCACCTGCTCCACTGTCACCAGTTCCGCCTTCACCAGCTCCACTGGAAGTGCCTGGCTCAGTAGCTTCACCAATCTGGCCTTCATCAGTACATCCAATCATCAATACAGAACAAAGCATCAACAAAGTTAAAAGTGCTAGCATTCCTGATTTCGTTATATTAATCTTCATAATATCATATCCTAATTTTTAGTGTAGTATTCTTAACTTTAATCTTTAAAACTTTTACTTTTTCAAAGATCTGTGGAATATGATTAGATTAATGAGAACTGCCATAAACAGATAAGGTGCACAGGACTTACAGCTGGACAAACACATAAAACATCAACCAACACAAGGATAGAAAGCATTTATATACCCCTTCATGCACAATAATAGGACACGGGCGAGCCCTCTCGGCGCAGACCTCGAAACACCACTGTTTTTGAGTCAAATCGCCTTCAATTACACAAAGTGATGCATATATGGCAAAAAAAGAGAATACTCCAAAAGAAGAACCAAAAAAAGCTCCAGTAAAAAGAGACATGAGAAACATAATCAGGATAGCAGGAAAAGACCTGAATGGAGACTATCCAATTCAAAGAGCTCTACTAGACGTAAAAGGAGTAGGTTTCACACTATCAAGAGCCATGACCAAAAAAATCACTGAAAAATTATCCATAGAACCAGAAACAAAACTAAGCTCGCTTGACGAAGAACAACTCAAAGCACTAACCGACATAGTAACAAGCCCACAAAAATACGGAATTCCCTCATACCTACTAAACCGAAGAAAATCAAGGGAAACCGGAGAAGACGTACACTTAACAGGTCACGACCTAGACTTTAAAGTCCAAGAAGACAAAGGCCTCGAAAAGAAGATAGCCAGCTACAAAGGAATTCGTCATCAACTAGGCCTCACAGTTAGAGGACAACGCACACGCACATCAGGACGAAAAGGTGGCACAGTCGGAGTGCAAAAAACCGCTAAAATGAAGAAGGCACAGAAGAGGTAATTTGATGGGACACCCTAGAAGACTAAGAAAAAAATACGCGACGCCCAGACACCCTTACCGCAAGGAAAGAATCGAAGAAGAAAACAAGCTCAAACACGAATACGGCCTGAAAAACAATAGAGAAATATGGAAAACCAAAAGTGAAATCAGGAAGTACAGAGCACAAGCAAGAAAAATCCAAGCAGAAACAACCGAAAAACGAGCCCAACTAGAAAAAGAATTAATGACCAAAATGAAGAAAATGGGACTCGTAATAGAAGGTGGTCTCGACGAAGTGCTTTCACTAACAGTCAAAAGTCTCTTAGACAGAAGACTCCAAACAATCATATTCAGGAAAGGACTAGCAAAAAGCATGAAACAATCACGTCAAATCATTACACACGGACACATCCAAATAAACGGAAGAAAAATAAACGTTCCAAGCTATACCGTACAAGTAAACGAAGAAACCACAATAGAATACCACGGAGAAATGCCAGTCCTAGAACCAACACCAGAACCACAACCAGAAGAAACTATAATTCCAGTAGAAACCAAACCATCCGTGCCAGCACCAAGAGAGATATCAACAAAACCAAAAATTCCTGGACCAATCGGAGGTGAAAAGCAATGAAAAAATACAACTGGGGTATAGCACACATATTTGCTTCATCAAATAACACAATAATCACAATCACTGACTTGACAGGAGCAGAAACAATAGCAAAATGCTCAGGTGGAATGGTAATGGACACAGACAGCAAACAAGCATCACCATACGCAGCAATGGCAGCCGCTCAACGCGTCGCAGAAGAAGCAGTAAACAAAGGAATCACCGGCGTTCACATCCGAATCAGAGCTCCAGGAGGAATCAAAAGCAAACAACCAGGAGCAGGCGCGCAAGCAACGATAAGAGCACTAACCCGTGCAGGTCTTGACATAGGTAAGATAGAAGACGTTACACCAATACCACACGATGGGACTAAATCTAAAGGTGGTAAAAGAGGTAGAAGAGTATGAGCAAAAAGCTAAAACTGGAAATCCTGAAACAAGAAAATAATTACATGAAATTCTTATTAACAAACACAGAACCAGCAATGGCAAACGCCCTGAGAAGAACCATACTCGGAGAAGTTCCAGTAATGGCAATAGAAGATCTGGTAATATATGAAAACACCTCTCCGGTCTTTGATGAATACTTAGCACACAGACTAGGACTGATACCATTAACAACAGACCTCAAAACATACAAAGATCCTGCTAGCTGCTGTGGAGGCAACTGTTCATCATGCAGCGCCACGCTAAGCATCGATGAAAGCGGACCAAAAATGATATATTCATCAAGCATAAAAACCACTGACGCAAAAATCAAACCAGTCAGCGGAAAAATAGTCATAGTAGAACTAATGGCAGGACAACGCCTAAGAGTAGAAGCAAAAGCTATCCTAGGAAAAGGAGAAGACCATGCAAAATGGCAAGCAGGAAACGCAGCATACAAATTCCTTCCAACACTTAAACCAATAAAACTAGAAAACCAAGAACAAATAGCAAAAGACTGCCCGAAAAAAGCACTAGAAGTCAAAAAAGGAAAACTTACACTAGAAAGACCATGGGACTGCAGCATGTGCATGAAATGCAAAGACAAAGGAGCAGAAATAACACAAGACGAAACATCAGTAGTATTTAGAGTAGAAACCAATGGCGGCCTAAGCGCGTTTGATGCAACCAAAAAAGCAATAGACCTGCTAAAAGAAAAAAATAAACTCCTGTCGGAGGAAATAAAAAAATAAAATTCAAGTGCGGGGGTGTCGGAGCGGTCAAACGAACAAGGTTGAGGGCCTTGTGGCTTAGTGCCTACGCGTGTTCAAAAAGAAGGGGTTTCACCCCTTTCTAAACCCCAACTGGGTTTGAAACTCACGTCCCCCGCATTTCATTTATCAACGGTGACAAGATGGCAAAAATTCAAGTAAACCTGTGGAAAATCAGCAAAAACACTCAAAAAGGAGATACCATCCTAGTCCTCGGAAAAGTCCTGGGCGATGGCAATTTAGACCACCCAGTTAACATAGCTGCAGAAAGCTTCTCTGAAAGCGCAAAGAAAAAAATAGAAAGCGCTGGAGGAAAGATAATCAGCAAACAAGACGCAGAAAAAGCAAAAGCAAGGCTGATGAAATGAAAATCATAGACGCTCAAGGAGCAATACTCGGAAGACTCTCCGCAAAACTAGCTAAAGCACTGCTCAAAGGAGAAAAAATAATCGTAGTAAATGCAGAACAAGCAATCATGACCGGAAGCATGGACAACATCTACGCTAAATACAAACAACGCTTAGACAGAAGCGACAGAGGCAACCCCACCAAAGGACCTCACTTCCCACGCACACCAGACAAATTATTCAAAAGAACAGTAAGAGGAATGCTCAACTACAGAACCGAAAGAGGAAAACGAGCACTAGACAACCTAAAAGTATATATTGGCACTCCAACTGAATACCAAGAAAAAACAGAAAAACATGATATACGACCTCCAAGAACAGATTATGTCACTATTTCAGAACTCTGTCAAGAACTTGGATGGAGGGATAGAACATGACAGCTAAGAAAAAACTCGCAATAGCAAAAGCCAAAAAGAAAAATGCAGTAGCAAGAGTCAGAATAAAACAAGGTAAAAGTTCATACAAAATAAACGGCGTGCCAATAGAAAACTACAACAACGAACTCGCACGAGAAACCCTTATGATCCCAATAACCATTGCAACCCAAATACTAGGAGAAAAAACTTCCACACTAGACATAGACGTAAACGTATCAGGTGGAGGAATAATGGGACAAGCAGAAGCAAGTCAAGTCGCAGTAGCAAAAGCACTAGTAGAATACAGTGGAAGCGACAAACTCAAAAAAGCACTACTAGACTACGACAGAACCCTCCTAGTAGATGACGTAAGACGCAAAGAACCAAAAAAATATCTGCGAAAAGGCGCAAGAGGACGACCACAAAAAAGTTACAGGTGAGCAAATGCACATAGCAATACGCTGTTTCACATGCGGAAAATTAATAGGAAACCTATGGGAAGACTTCGACAAAAGAACCAAGAAAGGAGAAAACCCAGAAAAAGTCCTGGACGACCTAGGACTAACGCGCTACTGTTGCAGAAGAATGATAATAAGTCACGTTAATGTCATAGACGACATTAAAAAGTACTCGAAGGGGGCCGTAGGGTAGCTTGGCCCATCCTTCCAGCTATGCTAAACAAGCACTGGATTGGGGTGCTGGGAACTCGAGTTCAAATCTCGACGGCCCCACTCAACAAGAGGTGTTCCGATGACAGAAAATATAACCAAAAAAGAAGACGATCTGCTCGTACCAATAGAAACCTACCTAAAGGCAGGAATACACATAGGCTCACAATATAAAACAGGAAACATGAAACCATACATCTACAAAACCCGCCAGGATGGACTGCATGTGCTAGACATACAAAATGTAGATTCTAGATTAAGACAAGCAGCAAACTTCCTAGCAAACTACGAGCCAAACAATATCCTAGTGATAGCAGGAAGAATTTATGCTCGCAAACCAGCAAGACAATTTGCAGGAAACATTGGCGCAATGCTCTCAGTAAAACGCTTCGTGCCAGGAACACTAACCAATCCAAAAAACCCAAACTTTGTTGAACCAGACCTAGTAATGGTATCAGATCCAGGCGTAGACAAACAAGCAATAATCGAAGCAGTCAAAATCAAAGTTCCAGTAATAGCATTATGTGATACTAATAACCTGCTCACCAACGTCGACATATGCGTACCAATAAACAACAAAGGCAAAAAAGCACTTGCACTAGCATACTGGCTACTCGCAAGAGAAGTCATGCTCAAAAGAGAAACAATAAAAAAGAGAAGTGAGTTTAAACCAGTAATAGAAGACTTTGAGGCATAAAAATGAGAAAACCCTACGTTGCAGGACAATTTTACCCTGACTCCGTAGAGGAACTTACATCTATGCTAACCTCTTTCTTCAAACAAACCAAAACAAACCTAAAAAGCATAGCAGGAATAGCACCACACGCAGGATACGTATACTCAGGTCAAACAGCAGCACACACACACGCAGCACTAGACAAAGCAGATACTTACGTAATAATCGAACCAGACCACACAGGTGCAGCCATGGGAGGAAACATTGCCTACCCAAAAGGAAAATGGGAAACACCACTAGGAACAGTCAAAATTAACGAAACCGCACTAGAAACGCTACAAAACGTAGTCAGCATAAACGAAAAAGCACACGCTTTTGAACATTCAATAGAAGTACACCTACCATTCCTACAATTTCAAAACGACGACTTTGAAATCGTGCCGATAATAATGGGAGACCAAAGCCTAGAATCCGCAAGACAATTAGGAAATGCTCTGGCCTCACTAAACTGTGCAGTAATAGCAAGCACAGACTTTTCACATTATGTTCCTCAAGCACTAGCACAAGAAAACGACAACTATGCCATCCAAAGCGTGCTCGACCTAGACGAAGCAGACTTTTACCGCCGAATAAGAGAACGCAACGTCAGCACCTGCGGCAGAGGACCAATCGCAGCAGCAATAACATTCGCCAAACACAAAACATGCATTGAAGGAAGATTACTAGACTACTCCACCAGCGGTGACATAACAGGAGATCCTAGTGTAGTTGGTTACGCATCAATAGCATTCATTTAAGAAAACTTTTTTTATACCCCCTGCCTTAAACATATCCATGACCATAGGAACAGCTCCAGGCAAAATAGTACTATTTGGAGAACACTCAGTAGTATATAATAAACCAGCGATAGCCGCACCAGTAACCAGCGTCAAAGCCCGCGTCCAGCTTGAACCAGCGGAAAGATTTAGCATAGACTTTAAAAACGACGTAAACAAACAAAAAGCCTGGAAAGCCATTGAAAACACCGTAGACAATACCTTGGAAGCACTACACATCAACGACAAAAACTTCAACATAACCATAGACTCAGAAGTTCCAATTGCATCAGGCATGGGAAGCGGAGCAGCAGTAGGCATAGCAACCATAAGAGCTATCACTAAACACTTTAACAAAAAACTAACAAAAAATCAGATTAGCAGCATAGACTTTAAAACCGAACAGCTCTTGCACACACACCCAAGTGGTATAGACAACACAGTCATATCCCACGAAATACCCATAATATACCAAAATGGAGAACTCCAAAAAATAACCATAGGTAAACCACTCAACATACTCATAGCAAATACAGGCATACGCTCCAGCACAAAAGAAGCGCTCGAAGCTGTACGCACTGCATGGGAAAACAATCAAGCAGAATACGAAGGATACTTCAGACAGGCAGGCATGATTGCACTAGAAGCAAAAAAGGCAATAGAGCTGGGTGAACTAGAAAACATTGGCAAACTAATGCAAGACTTCCAAGAATTCTACAAAAACATTAAAATGAGTCACCCAGCAAACGAAAAACTCATCCAAGCAGCACTCGACAACGAAGCACTAGGCTCAAAAATAAGTGGAGCAGGAAGAGGTGGATGTGTAATTGCACTAATACAAAAAAATACTAAAGAACAAGTATACAACGCCTGGAAAAAACTTGACCCAGAAGTCATAATAGACACAAAGATACGCTAAATGCCGAAACTACATTTATTAACAAACAAAAACCCTATTAACTGATCAAATGAAAGTTTTAGTAGCAATCACAGGCGCCAGTGGATTTCCCCTCGCAGTGAAAACACTGAAAGAACTAGGAAAGAAAGAAATAGAACGACACCTAATCGTCAGCAAAAATGCACACAAAGTAAGAGAACAAGAAACAGAATTAACAAGCGAACAAATAGAACAACTATGCGAACACTATTATAAACCAGACGCAATCCACACCAGTATCTGTTCAGGAAGCTATCCAATCAACGCAATGATTATTGTACCCTGCTCAATGAACACTCTCGCGAAGATAGCTGGAGGCATCGAAGACAACGCCATCACCAGAGCAGCAGGAGTAAACATCAAACAAGAACGAAAAGTTATACTAGTACCAAGAGAAACCCCCTTACACCTAGCAGCACTAAAAAACATGGTGAAAGCAAAACAACAAGGCTGCTCAATAGTTCCACCAATGCTTGCACACCATACCAAACCAAAAACAATCGAAAATAGCGAAAACTTTGTGATAGGAAAAATCCTTGAATTGCTAGGAATAGAACACACACTATACCAAGAATGGAACGTGAAAAAATGAACCTAAAACAATTCCTAACAGAACTAGAAAAAAAAGAACTACTACTAAAAATAAACCAAAAAGTCAACCCAGAATACGAAATAGCAGCAATTCAAAACCAACTAAAAGAAAAAACAGTACTCTACGAAAACGTTCAAAACAGCGGATACCAAGTAGTTTCAGGCATATGCTCAACAAGACAACATTTTGCCATAGCACTAGGAATCAAAAAAAACGAGCTAATAGAAACCATGACCCACGCAATGAACAACCCAACTCAACCAGAACTAACCAAAAATGCTCCCTGTCAAGAAGTCTTCGAAGAAGCAAACCTAGACACCATTCCAATACTAACACACTTCAAAACAGATGGAGGACCATACATAACCTCCGCAGTAGCAATAATCAAAGATCCTGACTACGGAAGAAACGCATGCTACCACAGACTCATGAAAATAGACAAGAACTCATTCACAGCAAGAATAATCGAACAAAGAGGAACAGACACAGCAATGAAAAAAGCCTTCGCACAAAACAAAGAACTAGAAATCGCTTTTTGTATAGGACCACCAATTCAAGTACTACTCGCAGCAGCAATGTCACCAGGAAAAAGCGTGGACGAACTCTCAATAGCAAACACCATGCAAGAAACACCACTAGTGAAATGCAAAACCATTGACCTAGAAGTACCAGCAGAAACAGAAATAATACTAGAAGGAAAAATAACCAAAAAACAAGGCCATGAAGGACCCTTTGTAGACCTAACAAACACCATTGATTTTGTGAGACAACAACCACATATTGAAATAAACTGCATGACCCACAAACACGACCCAATATACCATGCCCTGCTACCAGCAGGACCAGAACACAAAAATTTGATGGGAATGCCACGAGAACCAACAATATACACAGAAGTCAAAAAAGTCTGCAAATGCAGAAACGTGCTTATCACACCAGGAGGCTGCTCATGGTTACATGCAATCATTCAAATAAACAAAAAACAAGAAGAAGACAGCAAAAAAGCCATTCAAGCAGCATTTAATGGACATACAAGCCTCAAACATTGTGTAATCATAGATGAAGACATTGACATTTACAACCCTGCAGACATAGAATGGGCAATAGCCACACGCTTCCAAGCAGACAAAGATATGATCATCCTAGAAAACCAACCATCCAGCTCACTCGACCCAAGCGCAGAAAAACCAGAAGGCCAAAAAGCCAGAACAGCCAAGCTTGGCATCGACGCAACCATGCCAATAAAAAACAGAAACAAATTCCGAAAAAAAGAATATGAACAAATTTACCTTCCAAAATACATGAGGCACGAAAAATGAACGCAGTAATATTTGATTTCGATGGAGTCTTAACCACCCAAACACTAGACATAGCAGTTAAAGAACTTGGAAAAATCCTGGGAAAACCAATAGACAAAGAACGAATTGCACTGCTAGAAGGCACTCCAATAGAAGGCATAATCTCAGAATACATTGGCAAACCAATTGATGACCCGGAAGTAATCGAAATTGACAGAAAAAAACTTGAAATGTTCAGAAAAGACCGCAAAACCATCAAACTTCAAGAAAAACCAATAGAACTCGTAAAAAAACTTAACAAAAAAGGAATCAAACTAGCAATAGCAAGCGGCTCCCGCAAAGAAAACCTGAATGAAATACTAGGAAAAACCAAAAACATGTTCAAAATAATCCTAACATCAGAAGACTTCAACAAAAACAAACCAGACCCAGAACCGTACCTGACTGCCGCAAAAAAGCTAGGAGTAACACCCAGTGAATGCATTGTCATAGAAAATGCACCCAGAGGTATCGAATCCGCAAAAGCAGCAGGCATGACATGCATAGCAATAACAACAACACTTAAAGCCACTCACCTCAAAAAAGCAGACATCATAGTAAACGATTACGACCAACTAGAAAAAACAATATTTGAACTAATAGAGGCGAAAAAATGATAAAAGCAGTAATATTCGACTTTGATGGAGTCATAGCACCAACCATGGAAAAACACGCCAAATCATACCAAGAAGTACTCTCAAAGATAGGAGTATGGATAAACCCAAAAGCAGTATACCTCGCAGAAGGCGCACTCCCAGAAGTAATGCTTTCAAGACTGCTCCAAAAACCAGTAGACCTTGAGATAAAACAATTAGCACGCAAAAAAAGTGAACTGTTCCGAAAACACAGAAAATACATAATACCCTACAAAGAAGCACTAACACTCGCAAAAAAACTCAAGAAAAAAGGCTATAAAATAGCTATTGCATCTGGAGGCCAAAGAAGAAATGGAGAAATAATTCTAGGAGACCAAATCAAAATATTTGAGACATACTTAGATGGAACAGATGTTAAACAACACAAACCAGACCCAGAAGTCTACCTAAAAGCAGCAAAAACTCTTAAAGTAAAACCAAAACAATGCATAGTAATAGAAAATGCGCCCCATGGCATCACAGCAGCAAAAGCAGCAGGCATGACATGCATAGCAATAACAACAACACTCAACAAAGAAGACCTGGAAGAAGCAGACTTTATAGTCAACACATTCAAAGAAATCGAAAACAGAATTGAAATCATAAGCAAACTAAAGTGAACCAATGCAACTAACACACGAAGAACAGAATGTTCTTAACGGTGAAGAAGGACCAGGCAAACAAAAAGCCATGGAAATACTAGTTGCACTAGGAAAAATCTACAACGCGACTAGACTGTTCCCAATCAAAAGCGTGCAAGTAGCAGGCGTATCCTATAATAACCTAGGCGACGCAGGACTAGAATTCTTACAACAATGGGCAAACCAAAACGCAAAAGCAAGCGTGCCCGCAATGCTCAATCCTGCAGGCATGGACCTAAAAAACTGGCAAAACCAAGGAATCACCAAACAATTCGCTGAAAAACAACAAGACGTGATTCACGCTTACACTCAAATGGGAATTAAACCAGATTGCACCTGCACACCCTACCTAATCGGCATGCAACCAGAGTACGGCCAGCACGTCGCCTGGAGCGAATCCAGCGCAGTAACCTACATCAACTCCATTATTGGCGCGCGCACCAACAGAGAAGGAGGGCCATCCGCACTCGCATCAGCAATCATAGGCAAAACCCCATATTATGGCCTGCACCTACAAGAAAACCGTCAACCAGACATGCTGGTAAAAATCAAAACAGACCTAAAAAACTCCGTGGAATTCAGCGCGCTAGGATACCACCTTGGGAAAAACTATCCTGAAAAAATACCGTATATTACAGGAATAAAACATGCAACTCAAAGCAAACTGAAAGCACTTAGTGCAAGCATAGTTACATACGGAGGACCACCATTATTCCATATTGAAAACATTACAGCAGAAGCCAAGAAAAAAACAGTAAAAAAACCAGAAAAACAAAACATGATCGATGAAAAAGACATAAAAAAAGCCATTCAAGAAATAAACGATTCAGGTCCCATCGACCTAATATTCCTAGGCTGTCCCCACTGCTCACTAGAAGAACTAGAAAAGATAGCACTCCTACTCAAAAACAAAAAAGTACACAAAGAAACCTGGATAGCCACAGCCAGAAAAACCATGGAACGCGCAAAACACAAAGGTATCATTAAACCAATAGAAACATCCGGCGCGAAAGTTGTTTGTGACACATGCGTAGCAGTAACACCACTCAAAGGACGATTTCATGGACTAGCAACAAATTCAGCCAAAGCATGTTATTACTCAAGAGGAACTAATGCACTACACTGCATGATCGGCTCTACAGAAAAATGCATTAAGATAGCAACAGAGGAAAACAATGAATGCTAGAGTAATAAAACACGGAACTGCAAAAGGCAAAGCTCTAGTATCAACACAATCAATCTCATTCTTTGGAGGAGTAGACCCAAACACAGGCAAAATAATCGAAAAAGGCCACTCACTTGAAGGCAAAAGTATTGCAGGCAAAATACTAGTATTTCCCTGTGGAAAAGGAAGTACAGTAGGATCATATATCATCTATAGACTCAAAAAAAACGGAAAAGCACCACTAGCAATAGTAAACAAAGAAAGCGAACCAATAGTAGCAGTAGGCGCGATAATAGCTGAAATACCAATGGTTGACCAAGTAAACATCAATAAAATTAAAAATAATGCAGATGTAATCATAAACGGAGAAGTGATAGAATGGAAGAACTAATCCTCATGAAACTCGGTGGATCGGTAATCACTGAGAAAAACAAGCCAGACACTGAAATGCTTGACGTGATAAAAAGAGTAGTAAAAGAAATACACGAAGCCAGACAAGAACGTGACTTCAAGCTGATAGTAGGCCATGGAGGAGGTTCATACCCACATGTGCCAGCAAGCCAATTCAAAACCAATGAAGGCGTGATAAATGATAATAGCTATGAAGGCATAGCAAAAGTCCAAGATGCAGCATCCAGACTCAACAGGATAATAGTACGTGAACTAATCAACGCAGGAGAAAATGCTTTAAGCATACAATTAAGCGCTTGCTGCGTAGCAGAAAACGGCAGACTAAAAGACATGTACCTGAAACCAATAAAAATGCTGCTCGACTTTAACATGCTGCCAGTGCCACACGGAGATGTCGCACTAGACATCAACCAAGGATGCTGCATACTTTCAACAGAAGAAGTATTGAGTTACCTGGCAAGACAAGAATCCTTCTTCAAAGACTACCAACTAAAACGTATTATAGTCTGCGGACGCGTAGATGGAGTGTTTACAGGAGACCCAGAAAGTCAAGACAGTGAACTAATCAAAGAGATTACACCAAACACACTACCACAAATAGAAGATTATCTCGCTGAATCCTCAGGCATTGATGTAACCGGAGGCATGGTACACAAAGTCAAAAGAATGATGGAAATCACAGACAAAAACATTCAAACAGAAATAATCAACGCTTTACGACCAAACTATGTCAAACGGGCACTGCTCGGAGAAAAAAACCTGGGAACAGTTATAAAGAACGATTGATTCCATAAACCAGCCAAGTTTATATAAACAAAAAGTGTAAAATTACTGCAAGGCGTGTTGTATGGCAAGATATCTTAAAAAGAGAAGAACACTAAAAAAAGAATGGCTCTACAAAAAACTCAAAAAATGGAACAGAGAATACAATACAAAAGAAGCCGAAGTAATCAAAGATATCAAAGCTAACAAAAAACTCCTCGACGCCTTCACTCATGAAGGATTCTTAGAACATGCACTCAGAGCAAAATATGGAGATAATTCAGCTATTGCTATAGGTGGATCTAGAAGAAATAAATTTAAAGCAGTTCCTCCAAAAGACGAGAAAAAATTTCCTGACCTTGACATAGTTGTATTTCGCCCAGAAAATCAAAAAACCAAAACTGATTTTCCTAAATTAGATACACCTCTCCTAAGCTATCTAACGCTTACAAAACTAGGTCTAGCAAAAAAAAGAGAGAACTATGCTGGAATAAAAGAAAAAATCAAAGGAAGAAAATTCCTCGACTTATACGTAATCGACAAAAAAATGCCAGAGATTCCTGAGTATAAATATGATGAACATACAGCAATAGTGAAAAACTTGGCACGAATAGAACTTAAAGCAATCAGAGACACACCATTCGTAAAAACTTGGGAAAAAGCAGAAAAAGCAAGAGCAATAGTCGAATTACTCTCAAGCGTTCCAAATTCAAACAAAGCCATGAGCATTGAAGAAATGACAAAAAATTGGGGAAAAACAATAGAATATCATCAATACGATGCATTCGACACAATAATGACAGAAAAGGAGAGAAAGAAACTGCCCAAAATGCAAGCAAAAGCAAGAAAAGGAATAAACAAAAAAGACCTGGAATGCATTATACAACACTTAACAGAAACCGGCGCACTAAAAGAAAAAAATGGAAAGTACTCAATAAGCAAAAAGTATAAAGGAGATATAGGATTCGACGAACACAAAGTCATGGAAGACTACTGGAATGATATCAAACCGGGCAAACGCATTATAATTAAACTAGGTGGAGGTCTCATCGCACCTAAAAAGCGAAAATACCGAGGGCTCGACAAACGAGTATTCAAACATCTCATGAAAGACATCAAAGAACTCCACGAAGACGGATACGAAATAGGAATTACAATCGGAGGAGGCAAATATGGACACAGAGCAGTAGAAAAAGAACCTGGAGTAAAAGAATTCAGAGAAGAAAGAAACAAAATGTACGAAATGATAGATGGCGTAGCAAAAGGACTAGGAAAATCATTCGTAGGAATGAATGAAATGGACAAAAAAGAACAAGCAAAAGAAGCTAAAAAAACGTATGAAAAAATGGTAGAACTTGAAATTCAACAAACAAAATTAAACAAGCTCCTCGAAAAAAACAACTACTTCCACGATGCCAACGACAAAATAAATCAAGCAATAGAAGAACTACACATAATAACAAAAGTAGAAGCAAAAAGTCACGGACTCAAAATAAAAAGAGTAGTGCACCCAAAAGACGTAGTCTACCACGAACCAAAACCGCCAAAAGAAACAAAATCAGAACGAGACATCTGGAAACACGCAATAAAATATCTTTCAAGAGAAGGCGATTACAAAATAGGGAAAAACTCCCTCGATGAATACAAAGAAGAACTAGAAAAAGGGAAAAATATCCCATCAGCATACGGAATGGTAATAAGAAGAAAAGGTCAAAAAATCGAAAGCCCGTACAAGATAGCATCTGCAGACAACCTCACAGAAGAAATAGCAAAACACACTAAAGCAGACAAAGTAATATTCGTCACAGACGTAAACGGAGTCTACACCAAAGATCCAAAAGAAAATAAAGACGCCAAACACATACCAAGAGGCACGCCAACAGAGATAAAAGCAAGAGTAAAAGACACAAAAACCAAAAAAATAGACGTGACTGGATCAATGGGAAACAAACTAGGCAGCTCAGAAACAATAGCAACCATGGGCATACCCGTACACATAATAAACGGAAAGAAAAAAGTAAGCATAATAAGAGCACTGAGCGGAGAAAACGTAGGAACAAGAATACTCCCAGAAAAAGGTGAGAAAAAATGAACCAAACAAAAAAAAGAAAGCTTGAGCACCTCGACATCTGCGCCAACCAAAACGTAGAAGAAGGAACCACCTGGCTAGAACACACTAAACTTGTTCCAGACGCCCTAACCAAACTAAACCCAACACAAATTGACACTAGCACAACACTCCTCGGCAAAAAACTACGCGCCCCACTAGTCATTTCTGCTATCACAGGCGGAGTAGAAGAAGCAGGAAAAATCAACAGAGACCTCGCAGGAATCGCAGAACAATTAGGCATAGGCTTTGGAGTAGGAAGCCAAAGAGCAATGATAGAACACTCTGAAACATGGGAAACATTTTATGTTAGAGAACAAGCACCAACCACACTCGTGCTAGGCAATGTAGGCGCAGTCAACAATTACAGCGCTGAACAAATACTCAACGCAATGCAAAAAATCAAAGCAGACGCAATGTGTATGCACTTGAACGTCGCACAAGAACTTGCTCAACCAGAAGGTGACACTTCTTTTGAACACTGCCTAGAAAACATTAAAGCCGCATCAAAGAAACTGCCGGTTGTCGCTAAAGAAACAGGCTGTGGAATAAACAAACAAAACGCGCTCGCACTAAAAGATGCTGGCGTCAAAGCTATCGACGTTGGAGGAAGAGGCGGAACAAGCTGGATAAAAGTAGAAGCCCTGCGCAAAGGAGCAGGATACGCTCCAATAGAATGGGGTATTCCAACAGCAGCATCAATTCTTGAAACTCAAGTAGGAGTGCAACTAATAGCAACAGGCGGAATTAGAAGTGGAATACAAACAGCAAAAGCCATAGCCCTTGGAGCAGATTCTGCTGGACTAGCCCTGCCAGTCTTACGCTGGTACTACAAAAATGGAAAAGAAGGAGTCAAACAAGGCCTAGAACAAATGATACTTGAACTGAAAACCACAATGGCATTAACTGGATCAAAAGACATCAAAGCCCTAAAAAACTCTAACATTGTAGTGAACGGACCATTATTTGAATGGTGCCAATCAAGAAATATCGACGTCACAAGACTTGGCAACCGCTAACTGCCACAAAGAACAGTGTTACTTCCTTCATCATGAACATCCTGATTAGCATGCGCGCAGATAAAAGTGTTGTTTGCAGTGCTATCAACACTCCAGACATAGTTTGGATTTTCTACTATGTACCAATCCCAAACAAGACAATGATCAAAATGATTTTCATCGTTGCTTATTGATTTCACGCCATCAAAGCTGAACTCAGCTGATTGTCCTTTTACATGCTCAAACACGTTACGGTTGAAGCCTTTTCCAGAAGATGGACTCACATCAAACCAAATCATAGTCTCAAACTGATCAATCCAAACATTCTTGAAATAATTCTCATCTCCAAAGCCAGTTGGATGATCGCACTCTAAATGGATGCCAGTCTCAGGACCATACATTTGAATGTTATCGAAAATATTCCAAGTTATCTCAGACCCTTCTTTTACCTCTAAATGGATACCATCGTGTTCTCTTACACTCCAGCCAACACCAGAAGTCCAAGAACTAGGATTAGTCATAACAATGTTTCTGAAAGTATTGTAACGTACGCCTTCAGACGAACCAGGAAGATCATACAAACGAATAACTGACGATTCATGACCACTTACAGTTAACTCAATATGCACATTCCTTACTTCTGCATGCTCACAATCAGAAACCTCAACAAAAGATAAATCTCCATCAAGAATCACTTCATGATACTCAAAATCCAATGCGATATTATCCTTTAACTGAATTGGGGCTGTCAAAGTTAGGTCATTTCCAATCCAAACAGTGCCACCCCCAACATCCTCAAGATCAGCTATTGCAATAGACAAGTTTGATTCTGCTACCTCCCAATAATTACCTTTGGAATTTCTAATGAACGTTTCCTTATTGTCAGTGACAACAGTTATTTCTCTTGTAATAGACCCAATCAAATAAACCGTAAACAAAAATAAAAGCAAAGCTAGAACAACCTTTCCTTTATGCAATTCAATTAATTTCAAGTCCATGGATTATCACAATATCGAGTATGTCTACCTTGATCATCAATATCAGAGATATAATGCGCGCAGATGTAAGTTCGGCTAGAATCATTTCTGAGACTCCAATCGTTTACTGGGTTTGTTGGAGCCCACCAATCCCAAACAAGAACATGATCAAAATGATTCCCATTATGACTAACATCTCTGACTCCATGCACGCTATAAGTTGCTGATTGGCCTTTCACATTCTGGAAGACATTCTGGTTAAAAGCTCCTGCCCAGCTCGGATCACAGATTGCAACATCAAACCAAATCATAGTCTCAAACTGATCAATCCAAATGTTTTCGAACTGATTCCCGTTACCCCAACCGGAACAAACCGGTTGTTCAAGGTATATTCCTGTCTTGACACCATGCATTTGAATATCTTTAAAAGTGTTATAAAGAAAGTTAGTTCCTCCATTGTTTTCCAAGTGGATGCCAACATGGTCATGCTTGCTGTAGCCGACTCCTTCAATCCAAGAACTAGGATTATTTATGTAAATATTCTCGAACGTGTTATATCGTACTCTGTCTGGCCACCCTGCACCTGGAGCAAGATACAAGTGAATTATTGATGCAGTATGACCATCAGTTATTTTGACTCGGGCATTCTTGACAGTAGCATGGCTGCAAGTTTGAGCTCTCACAAAACTTATGTCCCCATCTAAGTATACTTTATGATACTGAAAATCAACCATAATATTGTTTTTTAGCAGTATAGGCGAAGAGATTGTTGTTTCACCTCCAACCCAAACAGTTCCCCTATCTTCCCCTAAATCGTCAATGGCGACCTGTATGTTATCTCCATCAAGCTCCCAATAGTTTCCTTTACTGTTTCTAATTAGAGTGTCTTTGTTATCTGTTGAAGCGGAGATAACTCTGGTAACAGAACCAATCAAGTAAACAGACAACAATGTTACTGCTAAAATGACCGTCACGGTCAAAACCTTGCTTGTGTTCTTTTTTATCATCTTAATCCCGGAATACAAAATCTTGTTCTGCTACCTGCATCTGAAATGCTATGAACTCTAGTGGGACAGATGTAAGCAGTACCTGCACTACCTGAGATGCTCCAGTCATAATTGGGAGAGGAAGCGGCTTCCCAGTTAGAAACACCACACTGATCGAAATGATTGGATTGACCATTAATGTTTTTAAAACCATCTTTCGTCCAACTGCTAGCTCTTCCTTTAACCGCTTCAAAAACATTATGATTAAAATCCTTGTTTGCTATCCCACAACCCTCAAACCAGACTAGCGTTTCAAAACCATCAACCCAAATGTTTTCAAATTGAAAACCGTTACCCCAGCCATTCGGACCTGGAGATTTTAAGTGCAAACCGTTCTTGCAGTTTTCTATTTGAATGTTTCTGAACGTGTTTATTGCCATGTTTGAAGTTCGTATATCCACTTTGATTCCAGTATACTCATGACTCACAGAACTCGGGTTTTTTATGAGAATGTTCTCAAACACCATGTACCTGACTCTGTCAGCCCATACTGCACCAGGTGGATTGTATAAGAGGATTACAGGACTAGTATAGTCTTCAGGAACCTCCACTTTAACATTCTTTATTGCACCAAATCGACAAGCAGACACCTCCAAGAAAGGAACATCAGCATCTAACATGACTAAATTGTTCTGGAAATCAACCATCACATAACTTTTAGGTTCTATTGAAGAAGAAACAGTTAAATTTCCGCCAACCCAAACCGTTCCTCCTGGCTCATCATTTAAATCATCTATAGCTGCTTGAAGATTTTCTCCTGACAGCTCCCAATATTTACCATTACTATTCCGTATGAATGACTCTTTAGTGTCATGAGAATCAGAAAAAGAACGAGTAACGGAACCGACTAAATAAATTCCCAAAACCAAAAAGGAAACAACAAGTAAAATTCTAAACCGCTCCACTTAAAGACACCTAAAATGAATTACTCTAAAAGATTATAAAAGAATATCCATCTAACAAACCCTCTTGTTATAAATACACGTCTTTTGTAAGCATTTTTAGGGAAAAACCTAATCATTTACACAGAATTTAATATTCTGGACGATAAAGGTATCCAGGTGATTTTAATGAATAACAAAATACTCGCAGCAATATTTTTAGTTGTTGTTATGATAGCAGGAATAGCAATTTTTGTTCCACAACAAAACAACACAACCGAACCAACAAAAACAATAACCCAACAATACCCACTTGAGATAGTGGGAGAAGTGACCTCTGAACGAGCACCAATAACAGAACACCAAGAATTTATAGTCTCTTCCCCAGACGAAATGATTGAATTGGCAGGAGGAACGGAAGTTTCTCCAAGCACAGGCGTAGAAATAACCATTTACAACCAGAATTTTGGCTTAGTCAAAGACAAAAGAGAAATTCCACTCCAGAGTGGGACCAACCTCGTCAAATTTACTGACGTAGCATCAAGAATAGATGCCACATCAGTACACTTCAAATCGTTGACAGGCAACGCAAGAGTAATAGAACAAAACTATGAATATGACTTAGTAAGCACTGCAAAACTAATAGAAAAGTATATAGACAAAGAAGTAGCAGTCCACACAGGCGAAGATACATTCATAGGCACTCTACTAAGCTCAACTGGAGGCATAGTCCTACAAACCACGGGAGGAGTTGTAAGCATAAGTGAATACGACAACATTGAATTCCCAGAACTACCTCAAGGTTTGATAACCAAACCCACACTAGTCTGGCAAGTATTCACAGATTTAGCAACAACACACAACGTAGAAGTATCCTATCTAACAGACGGCATAACCTGGAACTCCGACTACGTAGCAGTGATAAATAACGATGATACTGCCCTAGACCTAGAAGGATGGGTAACAATAGACAATAAAGCAGGAACCAACTTCGCAGATGCACAACTCAAACTAGTAGCAGGAGACGTTAACAGAGTCACCCCACAACCAGAACACCTCATGTATGACATAGCATACGGAGCAGGAGGAGATGCTGCGCCAAAAGGATTCAGTGAAGAATCCTTCTATGAATACCATCTCTACACACTAGGAAGACCAACAACAGTCAAAGAAAACCAAATGAAACAAATAGAACTGCTTAGTGCAGAAGAAGTTCCAGTAACAAAAGAATACGTTTTCGAACCTAGCGGCTCATGGTACTCCAGCTCAAGCAGTGGAAAAGTCAAAACCATGCTGAATTTAAAGAATAGCGAAGAAAACGGAGTAGGCATGCCACTCCCGAAAGGTAGAGTAAGAGTATACAAAGCAGACTCAACAGGACAACTACAATTCGTAGGAGAAGACCAAATAGACCACACCCCAAAAGACGAAGAAATTAGAATCTTCACAGGTAACGCATTTGATATCACCGGAGAAGCAACAACAACAAACCAAGAAAGCCTAGGACGCTGTTCCTCCAGAAAAACCAGACAAATCAAACTAAGAAACCACAAAGAAGAAAACATAAAAGTCACCGTCATAGAATACATCGGCACTTCCTGGGAAATCACAGACAAAACACACGACTACGAAAAAACATCAGCAACAAAAATCAACTTCAAAGTAGACGTACCAAAAGACGAAGAAACCACAATAGAATACACACTCTATTACGACTATTGTTAAGACCCAAAGGGCATGGTGAAAACACATATAAACACAAAAAACGCTAAAAACATCATGCCCGATGAACTCATTCTCAAACACGTCCTAAAAAATGCAATCCAATATGGCAAAGCTAACCCAAAAGCCATACTAGGAAGCATACTAGGAGAACAACCCGAACTTAGACCAAAAGCAAAAGAACTGCTTCCTCAAGTAGAAGAAACCTGTCAGTTAATTGAAACATGGAGCGAAAACCAGAAAGTTAACAAAATCAGAAGAATCTGGCCAGACGCATTCGTCAAAAAAGAAAAAATCCAAAGCAGCACGCTAAAAGAACTGAAAAACATTAAAGAAACAATAATAGTACGCATAGCACCAAACCCCAATGGACCAGCAACAATGGGAAGCGCTCGAGGCATAATAATCAACGCAGAATACGCAAAAAGACACAAAGGAACATTCATAATGCGCTTTGATGATACAGACCCAGCCACTAAAGCACCAGTCAAAGACGCATACCAATGGTACCAAGAAGACGCAGAATGGCTAGGCTGCAAGCCAGACCAAGTAGTAATAGTCTCAGAACACCTGCCACAATACTACAAATACGCTGAACAACTAATCAAAGCAGGACACTGCTACGTCTGCTTTTGCAGCGCCGGAGAATTCAAAGCACTGAAAGACCAAGCAAAACCATGTCCACATCGAGACAGCAAACCGACCAAAAACATGGAAGACTGGGAAAAAATGCTTGATGGAACATACAAAGAAGGAGAAGCAGTACTACGCGTTAAAACAAACATTCAACATCCAGACCCAGCACTACGCGACTGGGTAGCTTTTAGAATCCTAGAAGCAAAACACCCACATGTAGGCAAAAAATACAGAGTATGGCCAATGCTAGACTTTGAAGGAGCCATTGAAGACCACCTACAAAACATGACCCACATAATCAGAGGAAAAGATTTAACCGACTCCACACACAGACAAAAATTCTTATATGACTACCTAGGCTGGGAATATCCAACCACATCATACTGGGGAAGAGTTGCAATGCACGGCTTCGGAAAAATCTCCACCAGCAAAATCAGTGAAGGCATAAAAAACGGAGAATACACCGGCTGGGACGACCCACGCCTGCCAACAATACGCGCGCTCAAACGCAGAGGATTCCAACCAAAAGCAATCCGTGACTTTTGGTTAAGCCTAGGACTAACAGAAAAAGATATTTCAGCATCAATGAAAAATCTTGAAGCATTCAACAAAAAAATAATAGAAAAAGGAAACAGGTACTATTTCGTGCCAGAACCAATAGAAATAACCGTTAAAAACATCCCTCCAACAAGACTCGCACTAAAACGTCACCCAGACAATCCAAAAGCAGGAGTAAAACGATACGAATTTGAAGGAGAACAAAAATTCCTAATTCCAAAAAAAGACGTGAGTAACTCTTTCAGACTAAAAGATGCATTCAACATCAAAAAACAAGGAGAAAACTATGTTTATGACGGAAAAGAACTAAAACCAAACCCAAAAATACAATGGGTCACAGACAGCATAAATGTTAAAATAATGATGCCAGATGCTAACACACTAGAAGGAAAAGCTGAAAAATATCTAGAAGAAACCAAAATCGACGAAATAATTCAATTTGAACGTTTTGGATTCGTAAGAATAGACTCAAAACAGCCATTAACAGCATATTACACGCAAGCTTAACGAGTAGGAGCTTTTCTGACCCCATCATAAACCAAAGCCAACCCCACCAAGACCAAAAGGCCATAAACTACAGAGTAAGTGCCACTATTCTGAACAGTATAACCAGTTGTTCCAATATAAGCAAGCCCAGCCACGCCAAAGACAGTCATGACAACACCAGCCAATAAAACAACTACTACACCAACAGCAATTATAACTTCTTCCCAGACTTTCATGCAAATATTATAAACAACCTAATATTTAAAGATATTTGCAATTATTGAGATAAGTGCTTTTTAATCCTACCAGAAAAGCTTTTATGATCAAAATACGTCTCTCCATCAAAACATTCAAACATCTCAACCATATCAGACAAAAGCCGCTTCTTAGAAAGCTCACCTGCCCTAACGCGCTCTAATAGTTCTACCACACTATCATTATCCATGAAGGCATACTGTTTTTCACCAATGAAGGTATGGTTTTTATCTTTAATCATAGCTAAATGAACATCAGTAAATTGTTCACCACTCATGACAAGCTCACTCAATCCCTTTAAATCAGAAATACTAGCTCTTTTTTCAAAAGCTTCAGCAACAACATTGTTCTCCAAAGCCATGTGATAATTATACCAACCAACATTTAAAGACGTTACGAAATAGCCATTAAAACCAAAAAAAACACCACATAATTCACGCAAAAAATGCACAAACCTTTAAATAAGGACTAGTGTACAATACTAGAGAACTCGTTTTTAGCTTCTCCAATGAAGTAAAAAACACGAGGTGAAGCAAAATGCCTGAAGACGAAAAAATATATGATGCAGTAGAAGCCGCGTCAAACACTGGAAAAATAAGACGTGGGGTTAATGAAACAACAAAAGCAGTCGAACGAGAAAAAGCAAAAATAGTAGTTCTAGCTAAAGACGTATCACCAAAAGCAATTATTATGCACATACCCGTACTCTGCGAAGAAAAAAAAATACCTTGCGTAGAAGTACCATCAAGAAAAGAACTTGGTGAAGCTTCAGGAATAGGTGTATCAGTAAGTGCACTGGCCATAGTCGAAGAAGGAGACGCCAAAAAGATTATAGAAAAACTCAAACAAACAACTATAATCGAAGAAACTCCAAAAGAAGAAGAGAAAAAGGAAACTCCGAAAGAAGCAGCTCCAAAGAAAGAAGACAAACCAAAAGAGAAAGAAACACCAAAAGACGAGCCTAAAAAAGAAGAAAAGCCAGCAGAGAAAAAAGAAACAC
>JAIOSL010000044.1 GCA_021107635.1 archaeon
GTAGTTTGGTTATGTAAGGATCTTCAAATGGAGTTAACCCATCCATACGTTCTTGGATGGAATGATTAAGAAAATCTTGGCATGCTTTACGTGTATCTTTTTGAGAAACACTCCATTCTTTTGAATTAATCAACGTTTTAAATTCGCGCACTCTCTTTTTGTGACTGGTAGGAACTTTACGAAAATCAAGTTTTTTCCCGCTATGATGGGAAATACTAGCATAGGACAGCTGTACTAGCATTTTCTTCAGTGTTGAGTAGCTAGGAGCGTCTTTATGTACTGCACGAAATGCTTCCAAACGGTCTTTTCTTTTCATCGTTCTTGTTTTCAAGTACCATTTAGTTAATTCTTCAGCACGTTTAACGGTTCGTGGTCTTAAAGCCATAAACATTTTATACCTTGTCTTCTTATTATAATGTCTATGTCTTCCTTTAAACCAAGAATCAATGAATCACTTCAAATGCTGACGGATAGCTCAGGTACTGCATTTTTTCTTGGGCGAGAAAAAAGCATTCACGAAAAGTATGGTAGGGATGGAGCTTTATTGCTTGGAAAAATTACAGAAGAGGATCATTATGGAAATTTTGTTTATTTGGATGCTATTGCACCACACGTTATTTTTATTGTTGGAGCAAGAGGTTCAGGAAAAAGTTATTCTCTCGGCGTAATTGCTGAAGAGTTAATATTCAAAAATCCGAACGTTGCTTCAGTAATCATTGATCCAATAGGCATTTACTGGTCAATGAAACACCCAAACCAAGAAGAAAAAGAGCTTGACAACCTGATACGCATGGGCTTAACTCCAAAAGGAGTGAGCAGCGTGAACGTTTTCGTGCCTTATGGTGTAAGAGACACATTACCAAGAGATACATATGATAAAGTTTACGCTTTGCGACCAGCAGATTTAACAGTGGACGAATGGTGCATTACATTTGATATTGACAGGTTCTCACCAAGAGGTTTGCTCATAGAAAGAGTTTTAGAAAGTGTAAAGAACGGATATAAAATAGTGGACGGGAAAAAAGAACCTCCAAAACAATCAATTTTTGGAATCGATGATATTGTTCATTGCTTGAACAACAGTGAAGACCTAGTCTCAGGTAAAAAAGGCTTCAGCAAAGGTTCTAGAAGAGCAATCATTTCAAGATTTGAAAGTGCGAAATCTTGGGGAATCTTCACCAACACAGGAACGCCCTTAGTCGAACTGTGCAGAGAAGGCGAAATATCTGTAATAGATGTAAGTTTCTTGGAAGAAAAAGTCACTTCTCTGGTTATAGGTCTTCTCGCAAGGAAAATCTTGAACGCGCGCAAACTAGACGCACGAAAGACTTCAATGAAAAAGTTTGCTGTTGAAATGGATGATGTGCTTGAAACAGGCATACCGCCTACTTGGTTGTTTATTGATGAAGCTCACACTTTGATTCCGAGTGGAGCAAAGACAGCAGCAAGCGAACCATTGATTGAATATGTTAAACAAGGACGCCGTCCTGGCTGCAGTTTAGTATTTGCAACTCAACAGCCTTCAGCTATAGACACTAAAGTCTTATCTCAGCTTGACTTGATGCTCTGTCACAAACTAGTTTTTGATGATGATATGAAAGCAGTGCTGAAACGTATGCCTACACTGATTCCAAAAGAATACAGCAAATCGACATTTGTACGCAGCCTGCCAATCGGTACCTGCTTAATTGGTGATAGAAGTGATAGTACTTCAAGAGCATTCACTGTTAATATCCGGCCAAGATTTTCTCAGCATGAAGGCAGAGAAGCACGTTCAGTAAGCTTTGAGGATGGCATTAAACCGGAAGAAGTGCGCGAAACAATGAAAAAGATTGTCCGTAAACGTATCGAAGACTACCAGCGAGTACATTTGAAGCAAGTGGATCAACTGGTTAGTACTATTAACAGGAGATATAAGACTAAAATGGAATCTAAAACGATTGCTGATGAACTTGTGAAAGAAGGATATGTTTTGGACAGCGAGTATCTAGTGGAAAAAGAAATGTTAGAAAAACGTTTGGAAGAAGAAAAAGAAGAAATGCTTTCACCAGAATCAGATAGTATTCTTGCATTTGAAGGCAAGTTTGATGAAGATGGAGCAAGAGTTATAGCTGAATCAAAACGTAAGAAAAAACGGTTTGGTTTCTTCGGAGAGGACGAAGCATTGAAAGAATTTACCACGCAATACATGCCAGTATACAAAATTGACTATGATTACTTTGAAAAGAAGGGTTTCAGAAGAAGTCAATGTTATGTAGATGGAATGACAGGTGAATTGTTAAGTGTGCATAAAAACAATTTAGAAAGCACAGAGGGAGTTGCTCGCTTGTTGGGCATGACTCCGGAAAAAAGACAGGTTATTGTTGCTTTAAAGAAAGGTAAGAAAGCTTCTGTTAAAAGCTTGGCTAAATTCTCTGGCTTAAGTCAAAAAGATACGGTCAAAGAAAGTGATGAATTAGTTGAAGAAGGAGTATTTACTAAAGATCAGAAAGGAATTTACGCACTAAAAGAACATTTTGATTTACCTGAAAAGCTTGTGAAATCAGAGTTTACTAGCTTAGAATCTAGTCTTGTGATGGAAGAAGTTAGAGGTTTGACTGTCAAGCCAAAAATTCAGAAAGACTCTGTTGGTGATGTGCCTGCATTGTTCGGAGAGATTAAAGTAAGAGATATTTCTTTAGTATATCGTCCAGTTTACACTGCTACGTTTTCATCTAGCAAAGGAATTAGAAAGATGACCCTTGATGGAATGAACGGAAAAGTTAGTGATTAGCAGGATCAAAAACGGAAACCCATTTTCCTTTTCGTTCTTTTGAGGGTTCTACTGCCCATTTTCGCTCATATGATTCTTGTCCAGAAACATGACCTCTGACTTCTACTTCAAACGAAATTCCAGCACGAGTTATCTTGTATTTGTTGCCTTCTAGTTTTTCACAACATACTTCGTCACTTAGAAAGTCTTTGACAACTGCTAAATCTTCAGAAGAACAGTAACCATATTTTTCCATTGACATTACTTTAGCTGACGCTACCAAGCGATTTTCAAACATACCAAGTCCCATAAATTGTTATAAACGTGCCAATCATTTTTAACCCTTTCGTTTTAGGTGCTTTCAGAGAGCAGGAATTCATCACTCGCTAGAAATAGCTTTTTTGACCGTTACCAGCGCATTATAGACTCCTTTTGGGTCGCTTGATAGCGTATGTTCATCTATTACTGTGCGTACGCTCACCATGTCACCGTTATGTTTCAATCGGAATCCTTTGACTTGACCAGGCAAGGAGTTAGCTAGTTGTTTTTGTTCGTGTGGAGTGAGTATCAAAGCGTGATGCATTGGCATGGCAAACTCAAAAACAAAAGGCTTGTTGCCGAGCATTTCTGGCTCGAAATGCTTTTTTGTCATTTTTCCTTTACTGTTTCTTACAAAATCAATTCCTAAACGATCCTTGTAAATCATTATTTGCTCAGTATATTTGGCTGTTGTGCTTGAGTGGGATTCATTGTCTTGAGATAATTCAACAACTTGTTCCATTAAGAGAGGATTAAGTCTGCTGAAATCTCGAGTGATTATGCTGGTAGGACCTTGAATAGGATTTGTGAATGTTAAAACTTTTTTTCTGTTTGCGTGAACAAATTTTTTGAGAAAATCTTCTGCAGGATTAAGGTCTAGTCCTAAACTTGATAAGTACAGGAAAATTAGCAGTATGAAAGAGGCTAGCATTGTTGCCAATACAACAAACTCAAAAGGAGATTCTTGCAGGATGCCTAAATCAGTGAAAAAAACGAAAGAAAATAACATTCCTGCCATGAAGTATGCTATTATCCAACGTTTCGCGAGCAATCAAACACCTCAAGATAACGGACACGGAGGGATCTTCGACCCCAAAACGTAAGGGGGTTTAGAAAAGGGGCTTGCCCCCTTCTTTTCGAACCCACGACCGCCGGCTTAGAAGGCCGGTGCCCTATCCAGACTAGGCTACGTGTCCGCTCGTAAAGTTAGGCCTGAACCCCTTTAAAAAGGTTTTTTCGTATATTGAAGGATAGAGCTTTTTATAGAGAATCAGAGTAATGTTTTTTAGGGGATTAGCATGGAAAGAATAGCATATTTGTTTGTTGCATTAACCATGGTTTTGGCTAGTGTCTATCTTGTCGGATCAGTAACGCGCACAATTAATGACAGTATGGACAATAAAGAAACGTTAATACGCAACAGTAATGGTAATTATTGGGAACCGACCACAACAAACATTCAAATAGCAATAGATGATTTAGGGACCCAAGGCGGTTCTATCTGGCTTCCTTCAGGAACATTCATTATAACCCAAACCATTCAACTCGATGACAATATTAATTTGATCGGAAAAGGCAAATCCACAATCATTAAATTAGGGAATAATGCTGAAACAGACTTATTGAAAATACACAACTCAGATAATGTTGTTATAAGAGACATTTTCTTCGACGGAAACGAAGCAGGCCAAAGCCCTCCACCACACTATGGAGAATTAGGAATAGTCATCTCAGGAAGCTCGTCTTATGTCACCATTCAAAATTGCTACTTCAAAGACATTGTTGCATCTCACATAGACGCACAGGAAGGCACCTCTTTTATCACAGTAGATTCATGTCATTTTGAAGGAAGACGCGAATGGAGTTCTACTAACGCTGGTTATGGAGGTGCAATCTGGTTTTCAGGTCAGAACAATGTTGCGAAAAATAATTTTATCAAGGACACTTATGCATGTGGAATAGTTTTTGAAGCACTCCCAGAAAACCCTCCGGCTTCAGGGATTGCTGATGGAAACATCATCACTGGAAATATCTGTCATGGAATTCACATGGAAAATAATGTGAAGAGTGCGAATGTTATCATCTCTAATAATTATTTGTATGATTTAGGCTCTGATGCATATGAGATTTCTAATGCCAGATGCTGGGGCATAAATTTAGAGGAAGGCTCTATAGCAGCGAACAATGTGGTTGATGGAGTTAGGAGTTATGCTAAGGGAAGCTATTGCTTGTACGGAATTAACGGTAACACCACCATCGAAGGGAATACTGTTCAAGGGTGTGAAATTGGAATAATTAGGTATCATGGAAACAAATCTAGCAAAATAATTGGCAATTCAATTAGCGACATGATTAAATATGGCGTCTACTGTGGAGGCTATTCAGACAACACGGTGGTTGTAGGTAACACAGTGGAAAACGTTGGTAGTCATGGAATTTACTTGTTGAACGGAAGACAAAATTGTATAGTAACAGGAAACATTGTTTCTAACACTGGTTCTCATGGGATAATTGAAGCAGATACTTCGGATTATAATATTATTACTAGTAATATTGCAAGAGGAGAAACAATCCATAAAAGCGGCTCTAACACAATAAAAGAAAACAACATTGAAGGTTGAAAAAATGAATAAAAAAGTTTTAGGCATAATAGTTTTTTTCTTTGTTTTAGTAAGCATTTATTTGATAGGTTCTGTTACTCGGACAATAAGTGATTCTCAAGACAACAAAAACATGCTAATCAGGAACAGCAATGGTAACTACTGGGAACCAACGACAGCAAACATTCAAGCAGCCATCAACGATTTAGAAGGAGGTACGGTCTGGCTTCCGGAAGGAACGTTCATTATAACCCAGACCATTCAACTCGATGACGACATTAATTTAGTTGGCATGGGAAAATCCACGGTTATTCGTTTGGGAGATATGGCCGAGACTGACTTACTGAGAATCAATAATGCTGATAATGTTTTGATTAGAGACATTTCTTTCGATGGAAATGAAGCGGGCCAAAGCCCTCCCCCCCACTACGGCGAGATGGGATTAATAGTCTCAGGAAGTTCTTCGCATGTTACTATCGAAAACTGTTATTTCAAAGACATAATTGCTTCTCACATAGATGTGAGAGAAGGAACAAAAGATGTGATCATCGATTCCTGTCACTTTGAAGGCAGGAGAAAATGGAGTTCGGATCATGCGGGTTATGGAGGTGCTATTTGGATTTCCAGCCAGGACGCAATAGTCAGGAACAATTTCATAAAAGACACGTATGCTTGTGGGATCGTCTTTGAATCAGCTACAGGAAGCCCTCCTGCTAGTGGGATTGTCAAAGAAAACATCATCACCGGCGAAATCTGCCATGGAATCCACATGGAAGGCAATGGAAAAAGCTCTGATATAATAATTTCTGGCAATTATTTATACGGTCTTGGTTCAACAGCATACAACCCTACAGGCGAAAACTGTTTTGGCATTAACGTTGCTTATGGAAGTATTGCATCGAACAACATTGTTGATGGTGTTACCCCGTATGCTTCTCCCAGCTTTGGTATAATTGGAACTACTGGGAATGTAACGATAGAAGGCAATATAATCAAAAACGTTCACCATGGAATAGCTCGTTATCATGATGGAAAGCCTAGCAGGGTAGTAGGCAATTCAGTTGAAAACGTGATCGGTTATGGAATAGTCTGCGGAAACAACGTCAACAACACTGTCATCATTGGAAATACTGTGAAAAACACGGGTAGTGTTGGGATACTGTTGACTGGAAGTCCCCAAAACTGTATTATAAGCGGTAACATTGTTTCTAACACAGGTTCTCATGGAATAAAAGCATCTTCTTCAGGCTCAGACTATAATGTTATCACAAACAACATCTGCAGGGGGGAGACAATCCAAACAGCTGGAGCGCATACTATAACACAAAACAACATTGAAGGTTGAGAAAAATGAATAAAAAAGTTTTAGGCACAATAGCTTTTTGTCTTGTTTTAGTAAGCATTTATTTAGTAGGTTCTGTTACTCGGACAATAAGTGATTCTCAAGACAACAAGGAAACTCTGATTAGGAATAGTAACGGCAAGTACTGGGAGCCTACTGGAGAAAACATTCAAGCAGCCATAGATGACCTTGAGAATGGTGGGACGGTTTGGGTTGGAAGTGATGTAACGCTTTCTCAGGCGATAGTGCCAAAAAGTGATGTGCGCATAGACTTCCAAAATCACAAAATTTCTTTTTCTGAGGATGTGTCCTTCTTAAACATGATAGGAGACGGAACAGCTGGTTTAAGGAGGAGTGTTATAGAAAATGCATACGTTGATCCGTATCCTGGAACAAGCAAAGGTATGATTTTAGTGTACATTCCTGACAAACCTGCAAACGAAAACCATAGGTGGACCATCAGACATAACACTGTCAGAAACATTAAAATTATTGGAGGCAGTTCAGACAAAAATTTCATTGGAATTCACTTGAAAATTGATGGCGATTCAAGCATCTTAGACAATCGTTTCGAAGATATTTTCACAGATTGGGGAGGAACAGGAATTAAGCTTGAATGCAACGATGCTGGCTGGGGCAATGGCAACATTTTTGATAATATTTACATCAATTATTACAAGACGTTCATTGATTTTGAGATGAATGTACCTCATGCTAGTGGAAACGGCTTTAATTATAACACATTTCATGATTGTAGATGTCAAACAGTATCTTCAGACTCTCATTCTTATTGGAGCGAATATGGCGTTAAGGAAATATCTGGATATGGTAATTCTTTCAATGATTGTCTTATTTGGGATTGGTATATGGTAGATGACACGCACAGCAACCATGGAGTTCATGAATGGTGGCTTGGCTCAAAAGCATATGATACTAAAATCGGTGTGATGTCTTTCCGTGAAGATTATTACTTAGATGAAGGACATCGAACAGTAGTGAATAAACAGGGAGTAGCATATCCAAATGTTTATCACCAGTCAAGTGAACCTACTATTCCTAAAGGATCTGTTGGCTATTGGGTAGATAGTGATGATGATACTTACTATCAAATACTGAATCATGATGGAATCCAGAAAAAAATGGAATTTTCTTAGTTAGTAATAACTATCAGGTATGGTTTTCTGCTTTCAGATACGATAGAATCTCGAAGCTTTTCTTCTGGAAAAACACCTAAAAACAACCTGTTGTTAACTAAAGTTCCCGGAAACGGTACTTCTTCTGTAGTTTGATCATTCTCTTCTAAGACTCTTTTGTAAGATTCCCATTCTTCTTGTTGGCTCAAATCATGATAGTAAAAAGAGGTTTGTGAAAATTCGTTCTGAAGATTATCTATTGCTATTTTTTGTTTTTGTGAAAAACCACATACTTCCATGTAATAGAAATGAACATCAATGCTCCCTGCCAAATCTTTTTCGCTTCCGAAACCAATTTTTCCTAAAGCAAAAGGAAGAACCAGCGCGAAAACCACTAAAAAGAGAGTTACAACCAAAAGTTTACCATTCATGCACAAAATTATGTGTGAAGAAGGTTATTAAGTTTCATTGCTTGAAACTTTCCCAACCTCTGTTTTCCAGTGGTGCTAGAGATCCATCAGTAAGTTTAATGTAAACTCCTTTTCCTGTTTTGACTTCTCCGATTACGTGTCCGCATGGTGGCTTAGGATGAGTGTATACCACTTGATAATCATCTCCAATATGAAATACAACATCATCAAGAGAAAATCTTTGTTGTTCGCAAATGGTTTGTACCATTCGGTCTACGGGCAACTTAGCTTCATCTATTACTATTTTTTTCTTGGATTGTTTAGCAAGTTCGTGCAATTGATATGCAAGACCATCTGAAACATCAATACCTGCATTAGCTTTCTTCATTAATTGTTTACAAATAGAATAGTCAATGTTTGGCTCTAGCTGCGCGCGGAAAAACTTTTCTGGTCCTTTGATGCCATGAGTTATCATTAAGTAGCCTAGCGCGCCATTGCCTATTTCTCCGGTTAAAACGATTTTGTCTTTTGTTTTTGCTGTGCTTCTGAGCAATGGCTTGTTGTGTATTTGTCCTATTGCTGTAGTTGCAATGTTTATTTTGTTTGATGAGGTAGTGTCTCCTCCGATTAGGAATGCATCAAATTCTTTGAGTTTTGAATCCATTTCTCTGTAGAGCGTTTCTACAAAACCATAAGTTAAGCTTTTAGGCAGTCCTACTGAAGTCATCATGTAGAGCGGTTCCGCTCCTTTCGCTAGCAGATCACTGAGCGTAGAAACGACCACTCTGCGAGCTATACATACTGGACTTCTTGAGCGAAAGTGAGACCCTTCATTGTTCATTTCAGTGGTTATTGCAAGAGTGCCATTACTTTTGAATATTTCTGCATCTTCTTCAAGAGTGGTTAGCAGAGCTTTGGGTCTTCTTAATAGTTTTCTCACTTCGGTTATCATTCCTCTTTCTCCGATTTCATATAGTTTAGGCATAAGATCACATTTTGTTAATTGTTTGAATGCCTAGCAAGGCTAAGCCTATACTAAGAGTATTCATTGTTGCTTTCACTAGTTCGGCTCTTGCTGCACGCAAAACTGGTTTGCTTTGAATGACTGGACAAGCATCATAGAATTCTGAGAATGAATGTGCAAGTTCTAGGAGATACACTGCTATCAAATGAGTTTCATAGTTTTTTCCACTTTCTTCGATTATTTCAGGAAACTCGCTTATTTTTTTGAGGAGGGCATGTTCTTTTTCATGTATTAATAGTGAGTAGTCTGGTTTGTCGTTGGTAGTTAATTTTTCTATGATTTGGTGACAGCGAGCATAAGCATATTGAAGGTAGGGTCCTGTATCTCCTTCAAATGACACGCTTTTGCTTTTGTCAAAGGTAATGTCTTTTTTGTGGTTTGTTTTAAGCATAGTGAATTTGAGTGCTGCTAGACCTACTTGAGTGGCAGTTTCTTCAATATTTTGGCTCATTCCTTTAGCAGTTGCTTCTTTTTTTGCTAGTGTGATAACCTCATCGAGCAGGTCGTCTGCATAGACTACTCTGCCTTCTCTCGAAGACATTTTTCCTTCTGGCAGGTAAATCATACCATAGGATAAATGATAGCATTTATTCCACCATTTGAATCCAAGAAGTTTGAACATTTTGAATAACTGTTTCATGTATGTGTTTTGTGCTGAACCGATAACATAGATGCTTTTGTCCAGATCATATGCAGCAAATTTTTCTTTGCCTAGCTGCAGGTCGTTGGTTGCGTAAATAGTAGTACCATCCGAACGAACAAGCACTTTGTTAGGAAGTGGCTTGAGTTGAGCAACGATGCTGCCATCTTTTTCTTTTTTAAAGATTTTTTTCTTTACTGCTTGTTCTACTATCTCTCTTCCTTTTTCATACATTCTGCTTTCGTAAAACCATTCATCGAATTCTGTGCCAGTGAGCGCGTAGGTTTGGCGTTGTCCTTCATATGCCCAGTTAACTATTTTTTCCCAGAGCGCGATTGTTTCAGGGTCTTTGTTCTCCCATTTTTTAAGCATGTTTTTAGCTTCTTCTGTAAGTTTTGGATGTTTAGCTTCTTCTTGACAAAACTTTTGGTAGTATTTTGCAACAAAATGGTCTGGCTTGATGTCTGGTTGGCATTTACCCCATTTTTGGTAGCCTAGCATTGCTTTGCAGATGTGAATGCCTCTATCGTTGATTAAGTTCGCGCGGATTACTTTGTAGTTGTTTGCTGTGAGTATGTTTGAGAGTGCCATGCCAAGGAAATCGTTGCGTAAGTGTCCTACATGTTCTGGTTTGTTTGGGTTTGGTTGGCTGTATTCAATCATGAGGGTTTTGTTTTTGCCTAGGTTGCTTTTGCCGTAGCTTGGGTGTTGAGCTTGTTTAATGATTTTTTTGGCTGCTTTTTCGTAGTCTAGGAAGAAGTTGAGGTATGGTCCACTGGTTTCAATTTTGGCTATGAGGCCGGAGGGTTTGATTTTAGATGCAATGTTTTTGGCTTGTTCGACTGGGTTGCCTCCGAACTGGAAAGCAATGTTGCTTGAGAGGTCGCCTAGCTTTGGGTCTGGTGGGGTGCTTAAGCTTTTTGAAGTGATTTTTTTGTTTGTTGCTTTTTCAATGGCTTTTGTGACTTCTGTTCTGAACTCTTTCATTCAGTTTCATTTAAGCTGTGCTTATTTTTAAGGTTTTCCTGGCAAGCACTGAAAAAAGAAAAAGAAGAGAAGAGCTTATTTGCTCTTCTTGGTTTTTGGTTTGAGTCTGTTTTTGGATGCTGGTTTAGCTGCTTTCTTGTTTTTTAGGTGTACTGCAACTACGATAATAATGATCAACAAGACCATTACTAATCCAAGTGCAAGCATTCCTGTTTCAAGAGAGAACAGACCAGTTGCAGATGATGGTGTTTCTTCTTTTATTTCGATTGCTTCTGGAGGTATGACGCCTTCATCTCTTGGTTGAGTATCTTCTTTTATTGGTTCTGGAACTGGTGCTTCTTTTATTCCAACTTGACCCACGCTTATTGAAGGAGCCGCAGCTGCTTCAACGAGGTCGTTCATTTGGTAGAGCGAAGTCCATTTACCGAGCTCATATTCGTCGTACTTTTTCTCTCCTGGCTCGATTGCATGGAAGTAAGCGTTTTGTATTCCGAAGTCTCCCCCTATGGGGTCTGTTATTTCAATGTTGTATAAAGTTTCGTCTCCGGTGTTTTCGTAGACTAGTTTCATGATAACGTTATTGCCATCATAGTAGTATGATCGTATGACATGAACATCGCCTACTTGGTATTCTGCTTGAGCAAGGTCTTGAGAAACTGCACTGCCGCCGGAGTCTCCTCCACCAGAACTGCCTGAACTGCCTCCACCGCCCCCGTTGTTATTGTTGTTTTGTTGTACGGTTACAGAGAAGTCTACTTGGGTGCTTGCTCCATTGTCAAAAATAGCAGTTACACCGGTGTCTTTTCCAGCTGCAAGGAATGAAACTGTTTTTCCTAGTCTGTTGCTGTTTGCGTCAGTTATTATGAAAACGTTAGGTGAGTATCCAAATTTGCCGTTAATTGTTGTGCCACTGGATACTTCGACACCATCAATTTTTGCTATGACTTCTGTTCCGTCTGAGGCTGGTTGGCCGTTGACTTGAACATTGCCATAAAATTGGTGTGGTATTCCTGGAATTGCCCATGATAATGAACAGAGCAATACCATTGCTATCATCAGTTTAAAGCTTTTTTTAATCATATCGACACCTTGAAAAAATTATGCAAAAAGGTATATAAATATATTTGCAATTTCTTTGGGTTATAAAATGAAAAATGGGGGAAGCGCGTTTGGCGCTCCCCGGTTTACTTTATTCCCTAAGGCATTGGGCCTGGTTTTGGTGGTGGCATCCATCCTGGACCGCTAAGTAGATCGCACCAGACTCCGTGACTGTGTGGGCTATATAGGTCGTCTTCATCGAGTTCAACCCAGTAACCTCTTCCGTCGTACATAGTGTCTGTTACTCCCATTGGTATCCAGTGGTCGCCTTGTCCTCCACAGCAGTTGATGTATGTCCATAATGACTGCCACTTCGGGAATCCGAATGTCGTGTCCACGAGCGTTTCAAGAGAGCAGTATGCACTGTCTCCATAGATGCTGCCTGGCCATGGCATTGCGCATTCGTTTTCGAAGTCGTCCATGTATGGGTATTGCTGCCAGAAGACGCCGTATTTACCTACTAGGTTCCAGCCTTTGACCAATTGTCTGGAAGGTGGTGTGGTCTGTGGGCTGAATAGACTTCCTCCGAGCACCAGTTTGGTTGGTTCTTCACTGCAGTTCTCGCTGTTGACGAGTACCCAGTATCCCCATCCAGGTGTGATGTCGTGTAGGTTGTCATTGGCTTCTTGGTCTGGAGTGTAGACGTACCACATTCCTGTAGTTCCGTCGTAGGTCCATACTGCTTCCACTTCTTCTTCAACGTCTGCAAAGACTACTTCAGGGTCATCGTTCATTAGAACGAAAGGAACTGAGAGTAGGTTCCACTTTTTGAAGAGTGGTATCTCAAAGGAGGTTCCTTCAACCTTGAAGAATTCTTTGTCGGTTTCCATGTTTGTGTTACCTAGCGCGTCAACACAGTAGTACTCGAGTTCGTGCTCGGTTTCTTCTTTAAAGAAGAATTCTACGGTGTGGTCTACGCAGCAGTAACCTTCTTCCATGGAACCTGCGTATTCTTCGCAATAGTCTTCTGTGACATCTTCTGCGTCCCATCCTACCTTGAAACAAACGGTCTCATGGTCTACTGGATGTGGCTCTGGATCCACACAGTCTAGGCTGATGTGGGTCATTAGAGTTACTTCCCAGCATTCCATTGGGTTTTCAGAGGCCCAGCAGAGTTCACTTGCTTCTGGATAGAAGTAGTTAACTGGTTCTCCTGGTTCTCCTGGGTGCCATTCGTCTTTTGGTTCTCCAACGATTTTGTCGGGGGTTGGTGCTTGGTTGTCAACGAAG
>JAIOSL010000031.1 GCA_021107635.1 archaeon
AAGAAACACCAAAGAAAGAGGTTCTAAAAGAAGAAACACCAAAGAAAGAAGAAGAGAAAAAGGAAACTCCGAAAGAAGCAGCTCCAAAGAAAGAAGACAAACCAAAAGAGAAAGAAACACCAAAAGAAGAGCCTAAAAAAGAAGAAAAGCCAGCAGAGAAAAAAGAAACACCAAAAGAAGAAAAACCTGAAAAAGACGCTCCAAAGAAAGAAGAAAAAAAAGAAGACAAACCAGAGGAGAAAGAGGCTAAAAAATGAGTGAAACCGCACAAGCAGAAGTCAACATTGGTTTAGTAGGCCACGTAGACTCAGGCAAAACAACGCTAGTCAAAGCACTGACAGGCGTATGGGCAGACACTCACAGCGAAGAAATGAAAAGAGGCATTACAATACGCTTAGGATACGCAGACCTTACAATAAACGAATGCAAATGCGAAAACATGACAGTAGACCATACCTGCAAAAAATGCGGAAGCAAAACAAAAATAAAACGCAACATAGCCTTTATCGACGCACCTGGCCACGAAACCCTTATGACAGTGATGATCTCCTCTTCAACAATAATGGATGGAGCCATCTTAGTCATAGCCGCAAACGAAAAATGTCCACAACCACAAACATACGAACACCTAAAAGCACTAGAAATAATGGGAATAAAAAACATCATCATAGCACAAAACAAAATAGACCTAATAACAAAAGAAGAAGCACTCAAAAACTACCAACAAATAAAAGAATTCCTGAAAGGCACGTTCGCAGAAAACGCTCCGATAATACCAACAGCAGCACACCAACGCATTAACCTAGACGAACTCTGCAAAGCAATAGAAAAATACATACCCACACCAAAACGTGACACAGAAAAATCAGCAATGATGTTCGTAGCAAGATCCTTCGACATAAACAAACCAGGAACAACAGTCAAAAAACTCAAAGGTGGAGTAGTAGGAGGAAGCCTCATCCAAGGAGAACTCAAAATAGGTGAAACCATAGAACTCAAACCAGGAATACAAAAAGGAGACAAGTGGATACCAATACAAACTAAAATAGACAGCCTCACAACATGCGGGAAAAAAGTTGACAACGCAAAACCAGGCGGCCTAATTGGCATTGGAACAACATTAGACCCATCCCTAGCAAAAAGTGACACACTAGTAGGAAACATCTGCGGAAAAGTTGATAGCTTGCCACCAGTCATAACAGAAATGCAGCTAGAAGCAACCCTCATGGAAAGAGTCATTGGCATGGAAAAAGTTGACCCAATAAAACAAAACGAACTCTTAGTAATAACCGCAGGAACAGCAACCACAATAGGCACAGTAATAAAACTCAAGCCACTCACACTATCACTAAGAAGGCCAGTCTGTGCAGACAAAAAATGGAAAGTCGCCTTAAGCAGAAGAGTAGGCAATCGATGGAGACTGGTAGGACATGGAAGAATACTCTGAAGTCCTACTAGACACAAACATCCTCACACTTCCACAACAATACAAAATCGACATCATCCAAGAAATAAAAGCATTGGCACCAGGAAAAACACTAGTAACGCTTGAACCAATCGTCCAAGAACTAAAAAAACTAAAAGAAGGCAGAATAGGAAAACAAATGATAGACCAAGGAATGATACAAGTAAAAAACTTTGACCGAGAATGCACAGACAAAGCAATCATAGAATATGCCCTCAAAAACAAAACAATCGTAGCAACAAACGATAAAGAATTAAAAGAACAATTGAGAAAAATAAAAATCCCCATAATATACCTAAGATCAAGAAAAAAACTGGAGATAGAAGGAATATGAACCTCTTCAAAGAAATAGAACCAAAAGAAAAAAACTGGATAAACGTAGTAATAGAAATACCCTCAGGAGGACGCAACAAAATAGAATACTCCAAAAAAAGAGGATACTTCTACCTAGACAGAAGCCTATACTCAGCAGTATACTACCCCTTTGAATACGGATTCATACCACAAACAAGCGCAGAAGACGGAGACCCACTAGACGTAGTACTATTAACAACCCACCCAACCTTCAGCGGATGTATAATACGTGCCAGGCCAATAGGTGTTCTACTAATGAACGACGAAAAAGGAAAAGACCATAAAATAATTGCAGTTCCACTCAAAAAAATAGACCCACGCTTTGAAGACATAAACAAAGTCCAAGATTTAGCAAAACATATTAAAATGGAACTAACACAATTCATGCTTGACTACAAAAAACTAGAAGAAACCAAAAAAGTCAAAATCCGTGGATGGAGCGGAAACAAACAAGCCAAAAAAATAATAGAAAATGCCATCAAAAAATATCAGGTGAGAAAATGTACAAACTAATCACCATAAAAGACACTGTGAGAGTACCACCAGAAAGCTTTGGACTACCCAAAGAAGAATCAATAATGGGAGCCCTCAGAACCCAATACGAAAACAAAGTAGATACCGACCTTGGAGTAATCCTACTAGTATCCAAAGTCAAAGACATTGGAAGAGGAAGACTCATACCTGGAGACGGAGCAAGCTACCATAATGTAACCTTTGACGCACTCACATTCAACCCACAACTACATGAAGTAGCAACAGGAAAAGTAAACGAAATAGCACAATTCGGAGCATTCATGAGAATAGGACCAATAGATGGTCTAGTCCACGTCTCACAAATAACAGACGACTTCATCTCATACAACGAAAAAACCGGAGCCCTAGTCGGAAAAGAAAGCGGAAAAATACTAAAAGAAGGAGACGAAGTAAGAGCAAGAATAGTCACACTTAGCATCAAACACGTGACAACCGACAGTAAAATCGGCTTGACCATGAGACAACCAGGACTCGGAAAACTAGAATGGGTAGAAAAAGAAAGAAACAAGAAAGGCAAAAAAGGAGGTAAAAAAGATGGCAGTAAGTAAAGCCTGCAAAAAATGCAAACACATAATAGAAAAAGGCACAGTCTGCCCAGTCTGCCAAAACACAGACTTAACAACCAATTGGAAAGGATTTGCCATCATAATCGACCCAGAAAACTCCGAAATAGCAAAAAAACTAGAGATTACAGTAGCAGGCAAATATGCCCTGAGGTTGAGCAAGTGAAATACACTCTGAACGAGCGACTCAGAAAAGAACTAAAAAATCCAATTGGGCCGCTCGTCCAAGAAATCCAAAACAACAGCATAATAGTCGGCGACCAATGCCTCACAAACGCCCTACAAAACAACAAAAAACCGCTACTAGGAATATACGACAACCTAATAAAAAGAAAACCAACAGAAAAAAACCAGAAAAAAACAATAAAAGAATGGACCGCCAAAAAAATCACACTAGACAACCCTGCAGGAACCATAACAGAAAAAGCAATAACCGAAATAAAAAAAGCCATCGAAAAACAAGAACAAACCAAAATAGAAATAAACGGAGAAGAAGACCTACTAGTAATACCCTGCATCATACACGCAAAACAAAACACAAATATTTACTACGGCCAACCAAACGAAGGCATAGTCCTCGTCAAGGCCACCCAACAGAATAAACAAAAAGCAAACAAAATGTTAGAGGAGATGAGACAGTGAAACTCGAAATAAACAACGAAAAAGTCAACCGCCTACTACACAGAACAGAACTAGACTGCACAATAACATTTGTAGGTGCGACCCCAACTAAAAAAGAAATCACAAAAGAAATAGCAACAAAAAAACATGCTGAAGAAAAAAGAACCATAGTAGACTCAATAAAACAAGAATACGGAAAAAAAGAAGCATCATTCTTCGCTAAAATCTACGAATCAGAAAACTCCCTAGAAAAAGTAGAAGGCAAACAAAAGAAAGAAGAAGAACCAGCAAAAGAGAAGGAAGAAGAAACATCAACTGAACCAAAAGAAACCCCTGCTGAACCAGAAAAAAAAGCAGAAGAAAAACCTGAAGAAAAAAAGGAGTGAATTGAATGCCCAAGAAAAAACCAACTAAAACAAGAAGAGCCAAAAAAGCAGACAACTATTCCATAAACGGAAACACAGCAGAACGCAAAAAACAATACTGCCCCAAGTGCGGACCAGGTGTATTCATGGCAGAACATAAAGACAGAGAACACTGCGGCAAATGCGGATACACCAGAATGAAAAACCAAAAAAAAGAAGAACCTCAATCAGAATAACCCAGGGGGTTCTCCTGCATTTTCTTTGAGACTAAAAACGCTAAATCCAAAACCTTAGAAACAAAAATAGAATCTAACCTAAGCTTTGTCTGATTAGTAAGAATAATAACTCCATCATACCCCTTCTCAGGAACAAAAACCTGCAAATCAAACCGCTCCATCCTACTAAGCTCAAGCATCAAATGCTGAACATCAGAAGACAAAACTCGCCTAGCCAACCTACCCTTAGTGCTAAAAGTCTTGTTAAATTCAGGAGAAGCAGTATTCAAACTACCTCCAAACAAAAACTTTGAACTAGATGAAACAACAGGCCTAACAAAACTAAAAAAAGAAGGAACCCCTTTATGACCCTTCTTGTAAACCATTAAAACCTGAGTCACAGGATAACTATGCTTACCACTACTCTTATGAAAAATTTGAACCGTCGCCTGAAAATCTTTATACCTACCAACCGCTCTATCAGTCTTAAACCAACCACCCTTCTTAATCCTCAAACCAAACCTACGCGCAAGCTCCTCCAACTGCTGCTTACGCTTTTTTGCTTGATTTCGAGAATACCAGACTATAACCACAAAAATACCAATAAAAAATAAAATAACAAATGCGAAAACTAATATAAAAAGCCAATCAATCATACAAACTAAAAAACAACAAACTTCAATAATAAATTAGTGGTCCAAATGAAATGCCTTGGAATTGAAAGCACTGCACACAGCTTTGGAATAGGAATCACCGACGGCAAACAAGAAATCCTAAACAAAAAAGTAATGTACAAAAGCAAAGGAGGCATCCATCCCAGAGAAGCAAGCCAATTCCTAACAGAAAACGCACCAGACTTATTCAAAAACATAGATTTTAACGACATTGATGCCATAGCATTTTCACAAGGACCCGGACTAGGACCCTGCCTACGCGTAGGATCAGTAATAGCCAAAATGCTAGCAAGCTACCACGAAAAACCATTGATTGGTGTGAACCACTGTGTTGCACACATTGAAGTAGGCAAATGGGCTACAAACTGCAAAGATCCATTAGTAGTATACGTGAGCGGCGCAAACACCCAAATACTCGGCTTGAAAGGCGGACGCTACAGAGTATATGGAGAAACTCTTGACACCGGATTAGGTAATGCTATTGACGTGTTCGGCAGAGCACTAGATCTTGAGTTCCCAGCAGGACCAGAAATAGAACAACTAGCACGCAAAGGCAAAAAGTTCATCGAACTACCATACACAGTTAAAGGAATGGACTTAGCATTCTCAGGGCTGGTTACCGCAGCACAAAAACTCGTAAAAAAAGAACCAGCACGAGACCTTGCTTACTCTTTCCAGGAAACTATCTTTGCAATGCTAGTTGAAGTCAGTGAACGCGCCCTAGCACACACAGAAAAGAGAGAAGTGATGCTTGTGGGAGGAGTTGCACAGAATCAAAGATTATGCCAAATGTTCACGGGAATGGCTTCACAGCATGATGCTAGATTTTTTGTTCCTAAACCAGAGTATAATGGAGATAATGGTTTTATGATTGCGTTAACTGGATGGAAAATGCATGAAGCTGGAATAAAACATTGTCTAAAAAATCTTAAAACTGACCAAAAGTGGAGAACTGATGAAGTTGAGATAGCTTGGTAGCTATCTCTTCCCCAAAAAGTTGAATAGGTTCTCTGAGCGTTCTTCTAGTACTGTTCTAACCTCTTCTCTTTCTTTTTCTTTCTTCCTCTTGATTAAGAAGATTACTATCAAGACGAACACACCTATTATCAGCCACCACCAAGAAGAAATGAAAGACATGAAACCAGTAACCATGACTTTCTCAAAACTTAGGTGTACTGGAGCACTAACAACAGTTTTTTCAATCATCCATTCTTTCTTCTGACCAGAATATAAGGCTAAAGAAACCTCTTCATTATCTTCAAAATCTGTTTCCAACAAATCAGTTTCAATAACTAGCAACTTGCTTTCTCCAGGTGCTATTTTCTTTGCTCCTGCAAAACCAGGCTTGTTATCATAAGAAAATGTATGGTTTACTCCTTCAACCTCAAAATTAAAAATTTCCGTATCTACATACGCAGTCTTTTCACCAACATTCTTAACTTTTACTACAAAACTATAATCTGCTACAACAAAATCAACCGCTTCTACTTCTGCCTTACTATAGTCAACCAACTTTACAAAATCTATGCCTATTTTGTAAGGAGGAAGTTCTCTGCCCTCCTGAGTAACATATTTGTTCATTCCAGTAAGCTCCTCACCATAAAGACAGTGGATATAAGCAGTGTAGTCTTCTTCATTGTTCAGTGTGACGTTCACTGGATAACCAGCTAAAAAGCTTTCAGCAGGATGTAAAGAATGAACATAATCATCTAACAAAGCTTCTACTTCTCCAATAGAACTACTAACAACACTAACTCTTGAAGAAAAAAATGCTTGAGCGTTTCCTTTGTTAGTATACTTTACAAACAACGTTTCTCGTTCTTTATCATAATGAATAGAATCAATTTCTAATTTTGCTTCTGGAGTTGGAACAGGAAAAATTCTTAAAGCCCTAAGGCCAGGAAGATCCGCTATGCCCCTATAAGTCATAGCATACTTAACCAAGACACCAATTTCCTTGTTAGAAACCTCTCTTATTCGTTCACCGGCTGCAAGAGACATACCATTTATTTGAGTTAGCTTGACATCATTAGACAAGAGAAACTCAGTTATGTCCTGAGCATTTGAATATAACACTACAGGACAAGTTCCTTCTTTACCACTCATCAACTCTGATTCAATTAAACTTCCTGAAGAAATAAGAACCAGCTTACGTTCACCTTTAGGCATTATTCTTAAAGATAACTCTTGATTGTCAAGAAACCTGTTTCCATTGTTTATTACCTCTGCATCTAATTCAGAAAATTCTGCTAAAACCTTTCTTCCTAATTTTCCATAAAGAAGAGTTTCCTCAGAACGTTCTTCTAAAAAAGATTTAACTTCACTATACTCTGTTGAGTCAACAAAAAAAACCCAGTGATTCTTTGAATATGCATAAGGCGCAACAGAAATTGCATCATAACCATGCTTTCCGCTTACAACAACATACTTGTTAGTACTTAATTCATTAGCAAGATCAAACTGTAAGAAATAAGGATCATCAGAAGTAATCGAACGAAGACTATTGAAGCCCTTCAATTCAAGAAAACGCGCATATTCTCGTATGTATGGTTCATCTCCAGATTCAATTATTACTACTTGTTGATTCTTTTGATCACCAATCAAACTAGCAACAACCTCAGCATCAGTAAAACTTGTTAAAAAATAAATTTCAGTGAATTCTTTCAGATTAGCATAATGTAAACCTAGATAGACATCTCGCCAATCCTGACTGTTAACTACTAATGCGCTTCCATTGACTGTTTGAATGCAAATTAGTAAGAATATGGTTGCAAATAGCAACTTTGAAAATAAAGTACCTCGCATACCAAAATTTAATCATAGCAAGAATAAAAAAATATCTATTCACTTTTTAAACGCTTCTCGCTAAGGAACTAAAAAATAAAAAAGAAAGTATGGGAGAGTTATCCACCCTCCGGTTCATGGTTTTTTACAACAGTTCAACATAGATATGGTAAGTTTGTGTAGCCGTGTTTCCTAGAGTACCATCTTCGGGTATTAACAATTGATAGTCATAGGTAGTACCATTGTAACCTACTGCTCCACCCTCGTCTACATTAACAGCCCAGACTAGATCGTCGTCTACGTCCTCTAATAAGGAGTAACATGTCCAAGTTGAGTTAACAACCACAGACGGAACGGTTAAGACAGTTCCAATGTAGTTAGAGCTAAAGGTTGATGATCCAGTGTATGTGTTTGCCCAACGGTCAGCTGCTGCTGTTGTCAAGTAACTAGGCATCCTCGAAACGTTTGCTGCAGACAAACTTGCCCAAGCAACAGTATCGTTAGCTGCATAGACAAAAGCACCTTCTGCGCCAGCCCAACTGAACAAAGTGTTCTCAGATGAATCGTTTAGATATATAGTACCAGAAACGTCTCCAACCAAACCAGCCCACTTAAATGTTTGAGCTTCAGTGGAAAGATTCACATCATGGATATAACCGGACTGTACCGCAAAAGTACCCACAGCTGGCCCATCATCATCAGTAGCATTCGCAACTGAAGTTACTGTTGCACCTCCTGGTACAGCTGCTGCTGCAAATTGTATGCCAACAACCAACATTGCTGCCAAAACTAGGCTTACCAATAATTTTTTCATTCTATTTTTCACCTCGCAATTCTTTTTATTATTTTTATTATAGTACATCGTAAGATAGATGTTA
>JAIOSL010000018.1 GCA_021107635.1 archaeon
CCCAATTGCAACCCAGCCAAGTTTTTTAGCATATTTTTTTAGTAGCACGTAGTTTTGGAAGTTTTGAAAGATTGATCGACAGCGGAAAGCATATGCTAAGCTTTCATCCATATCTACAAGCGCTTCAATCTTTTCTTGAAAAAATTCTGGTTCTAAGTCCATGTCCATCAATATTCGTGGTAATCTGTCTCTTTCTTTTATTGTTTCTATGTTCTCAGTTATGTCTTCCTCTAGTGTTTGTGCTTTGCCATATTTTTCTCTGTCTATGATATTGATGGCGTCGTAACCTACTGCTATTTGGTGATTAATGTAGTCTCTCATAAAATCTTCTGACATATTCACTATACTCGCTGGTATTTGAAGGAAATGGGTACAAATCCTCTGTTGGTTGTTTTCCAAGATCTTTCTCTTTTTCATAAGTGGTTTATTGACAATATGTTTACCCATGTAACCTATCTTCAAACCTGACTGGTTATCCAAGTATGCTACATCAACATGTTCAAAAGTTCCGTGACTAAACTGGAATGGAAAACCCATGTTCACCAGTTGCTTTCTGTAACTGTATTCAGCTGGAGTTAATGTCCGAGTGGGTAAGATTTCATCAATCTTAATACTCGTTTGCTCCCCCCTTTCATTGGTTACTTCCTTCTCAAGAACAAGTGCGTAACCGTTGTTTTTGATTTGTATCATGTTCGTCGTCTCCTTTATGGTTTTTGGTTAGCATATGGAGAAGGATTTCAGCTGCTAGACCTACTATAGCACCACGTGTTAAGTTTTCATTTTTAATTCTTTTCTCGGCTTTTTCTATGAGTACTTTATCGTCTAGCGAGCCGAACCCCCTCTTCATAAGTTCTGCCCTCGCTTTCATGAGGAGTTCATAGTCCTCATCATTTAAGAGAACACTTTTAACCATACTCTTATCTGGGACGATACCCGTATATAATACTTATAATTTTTATTATAGAAAGATAATAATATTATTATGGATTTACTTCGAACTCTGTGTGGTCTTTTTTTTCTTTGGTCTGTTCCAATATGGTGATTTACATTTGGGGCATACTCTGGGTTCTTCTTCGTTTCGTGGTTTCCATTCGTGTCCACATCTTTCGCAGCGATAGCCCCAGATTTTCACTTTTCCCATTACCTATTGTTATATTACTAATAGTATATAAGCTTTATGGATAATACTTATATATACCTAATGATATAATACTATTAGGTAAGTAAAATGGAGTCAAAATGGCTTGCAATTGCTATAATAACTTCAACAGCGCTATTATTTGCATGGAACGTCATAGAACAAACAACTGAAGAATCTAGCCAGATACCTCTCCAGAAACACTCTTACCGAGGCCCTCTCATCGCTAGCAAGTACTCTGATGTGTTTCATCGTGCTGATTGTCCTCATGCCCAACGGATTAAACTAGAGAATATAGTTTACTTTGAAACTGTTGAAGAAGCTGAAGCTGCTGGTTATCGTGCTTGTATGGTTTGTAGGCCGGGGTGAGTGTGAAAATGTTTCAATATAGCCAAAATTGGACTATTTACAACGAAGTACTATGCAAAGCACTAGATCATAACATAGTAATCTTGATTCATGAAATGTTTGAGTTAGGCATAAACATAAATTTCCAGGAAACCACTAATAAAATACAAGGGGCGCGTTAATGGACAAAGAAGATACAATCCACTCGCTTAAAGAAAGAGTAGCCAAGTTCAGGGATGACCGAGATTGGATGCAATTTCACGACCCAAAAGATCTTTCTATTTCTATAGCACTTGAAGCAGCTGAGTTAATGGAACTCTTTCAGTGGAAACACCCAGAAGAAATAGAAAAAATGCTCGAAGACGAGAAAAAAGCAAATAGCGTGGAAGAAGAACTTGCCGACATAATCATCTACTGTCTAAGCCTAACAGACAGAATGAACCTAGACTTATCAGAAGCTGTCAAGAAAAAAATAAAGAAAAACGAGGAAAAGTATCCTGTGGAAAAAGCAAAAGGTTCTAGTCGAAAATATACGGAGTTGAAAGAGTGATACAGAGACGAGTAATCTATGATGCTCCACAAGAGAAATTCTTTGAAGATGTTTTAAACAAAAGAGTTGCAGATATAATAGAAGAAAATTTTAGAGAAATTTCCTCCCATAGAGCAACAAAATCAGAGTATAACTCATGGGACAGTACCGCTGATGAAATAAAAAGAATAATAGAAAAAAGCGGTTTGAACGATGTCTACGTATGCTTTGAATATCAAGTCCCGTATACTCAAAAGCGCATAGACTGCATCCTATTTGGAAAGAACAATGAAAACAAAGGCATAGCTGTTCACATCGAAATGAAACAATGGCAAGACATAACTCCTCTAGACATTGAAGGAAATTTTGTTGAAACATACACGGGTGGAGCTAAACGTAAGGTTTCCCATCCTTCACAACAAGTTGAGGGATACCACACTTATCTAATCAATTTTGTGGAAATTTTTGAAGAAGACTTATTTGAACTTATCGGTTGTGCATACTGTCATAATTATAAAAAAACTGATGGAGAAGGCCTTTTTGCACCTCAGTATAGCAAAATTATTGAAAGATATCCTCTTTACACAAAAACAGATATTTCACGTTTAGCAGAAAAACTAAAAAACGTATTGGCTAAAGGAGACGGTTTTGGTATATTCAATAAATTCATGAGAAGCCCAATAAAACCATCCAAGAAACTCATGAAACAAATTTCAAAGATCGTGGAAGAAAACCAACAAGAATTCAGTTTGTTAAATGACCAAATTGTCGCAAAAAATGCTATATTACATAAAATAAAACAATCTGAAAAACAAAACGAAAAGAACGTCGTCATCATAAAAGGAGGCCCAGGGACAGGTAAAACAGTCATAGCATTGCACATACTCGCAGAACTAGCATCACAAAAGAAAAAAAGGAAAATCTTTTTCTCTACAAAATCTAAACCACTAAGAGAAGCTATAAAAAACCGGGTTGGAAAAGAAGCAAAACTCCTCTTCACCAACTTAAACCAATTTATGCCATCTAGAGTTGAAGAAAATGAACTAGATGCACTAATTGTAGACGAAGCACACAGAATAGAAAAAACTAGCAATCATAGATTTACTCATAAAGAAGACCAGACTGACATGCCTCAAGTAGATCAATTAATACGATGCGCAAAAACGTCTATATTCTTCATAGACGATAAACAACAAATTCGGGGCCCAGAAATAGGCAGCACTCAACTAATCAAAGAAACTGCTGAAAAATACAATTGCTCAGTCATTGAAGAACAATTGGTTTCACAGTTTAGATGCGGAGGTTCTAATGACTACTTAGATTGGCTAGAATCAGTTCTAGGACATTCAAAAGAAAAGAAAATTTTAGAAAAAGACGAACCTTTCGAATTCAAGATTTTTGATTCACCTCTCCAATTATATGAAGAAATCAAAAGAAAAGACAACCAAAAAGGAATTTCTGCAAGGATAGTAGCTGGTTTTTGTTGGCCTTGGAGCAACAAGCTAGAAAATGGAGAATTAGTTAAAGACGTTAAGATAAACAATTTTGAGATGCCGTGGGAAACTCACATGAAAGTCAATCCACCTGATGGCTACGTTCGTTGGTACGAATGGGCATACAAGCCAGAAGGCATAAAACAAGTTGGTTGCATATACACCGCACAAGGATTTGAATTTGATTACATCGGTGTTATTGTAGGACCAGATGTTAAATACGATAAAGCAAAAGACATTTTGATAGGAGACATTGCTGAAACTTGTGATCCTATACTCAAAAGTCGAGATAAAGAAAACTTTGATAGTTATGTACGTAACATTTACAGAGTTTTGATGTCTAGAGGACTAAAAGGCTGTTATGTTTATTTTGTTGATAAAGAAACTGAAGAATTCTTCAAAAGCAGAATAAGGTGATTAAATGGCATACGGAATCAAAGAAATACTTTCAGAAATAACCCAAAACTACAACCAAGCCCAGGCAGAATCATTCACAGAACATCCAATAGCAGTGTTTGTAAGAAACAAGCCCCGTGAAGTAATAGAACAAATCCTAACCAATGAAGAACTCACAATAAAAGGGTCTCCTGGGATGGGAGCATGGACAAGAAGTCCATGGATAGGAATTTTCAACAAAAAAGAAACAGATGGAGCCCAAGAAGGAATCTATGTGGTTTATCTATTCTCTGACGACATGAAACGTGTATACCTAACTTTTAACCAAGGTGTTACTCGCCCAAAAGAAAATTATGGAACAAAAAAAGCATTTCAAATTTTAAAAAGTAAATCAATAGACATAAGAACCAATTACCCGCTCGAAGGCTTTAAAGACGATGATGAAATAAATCTTTCTAAACAATCACCTGGTTCTGAATACGAAAAATCAACAATATTCTACAAGGAATACTCCTCAGACAATCTACCCGAAGAAAAACAACTAGAGCAAGACCTAAAAAAAGTTGTTTCCTACTACAACAACTACCTAGTGGAATCTAATGTATTGACCGCAGAAACCGACTTCGAGGCTTACACAGGGAAAGTTGAAGAAGGAAAGAGACTCTTGAGAAGCCACTATACAAGAGAAAGAAATCCTAAGATAGTCCAAGAAGCCAAGAAAAAACGTTTAGAAGAGACCGGTGAATTAAAATGTGATGTTTGTGGGTTCTCCTTCTATGATCATTACGGAGAAAGAGCTAAGGATTTCATAGAGGCTCACCACAAAAAACCCATCTCTGAAATGAAACCAGGAGACAAAACAGCAATAGAAGACATAGCACTCCTATGCGCTAACTGTCACAGAGTAATACACCTTAAAATGAATCCAAAAGAACCCTACCTCACTATTGAAGAGCTTAAAAATTTGTTGAAGTGAAGGACATGTTAATGTCATCAGATAAAGAAGAGATAAAAGAAGCTGTCTTGAATTCTTTTAACAGATCCCATAAACGGGTAGTTGGAGTTCATAGAGATTCTTTTAACAGACAGTTCTATGCAGAAGGTTTGGGTGAAATATGGGCTGCTTTTGACGGTTTTCTTTCCATGAATTATCCTGCTCAAAATAACTATGAAATGAGAAAACAACTTTGTGACAAGTATCAACCTATATTCATGGATTGGAAGGGGTCAGACAACTATAAACAAAGCCTAGAAAGACTGAGACAACTAGGACCAGTTAAAGACATGCGGACAGTTAATCCAAGAAAAGATTTAACAATAGACGGAAACAATCTCTTTAGTATACTTCAATTTAGCTATCGTGTAAGGAGTAATCTAAAACACGGAGCAAAAAACCTGGAAGGCAATAGTGAAAAGGCTGTTCGAAATAGGGAATTAGTTCAACATTCTCTATTTGTAACATATGAAATATTATACCGAATTCTAAGACATGAAGGCATGTTTTCAGGCTGATTTTTGTGCAAAACGCCTTTCTGCACATTAAATGCTGCTTTTTTGTGCAAAGCCTGTTTTAGTGGTGAGCATTACTCGCTCATAATTATATACTTCAATATAATCATATTATTGCATGCCACGACCAAGAAAAAAGAGTGCAAAGCCAAGAGAGCAAACATGGCATCATAGATATGATAAAAAAGAATTAGCCAAAAAAATCTTGGACGTTGCAAGCAAAAAACATGTAGTGACAATCAAAGAACTTGCAGGAGAAACGGGAATACCCTTTAATTCGTGGCTCAGTCCAACCTGCTCTCCTAGAAAAGTGCTTTTTGAACTACATAGAAAAGAAAGAATAATCTTATATCAAGGCAATCCTCTCTCCTCATATCTAGTACACAACAAGCCGCACAAAGAAATCGCTTCAGAGATACACAAAAGCAAGTGGAGGACCAAAAACAGCATGTTTCCAGAATCAAAACTCTTGTTGAGCCTAGAGCCAGGAGAGAATCGTATAGAGCCACAAAACCATAAACAGGGTGTCTTCGCAGAAAAACTGGCCGAAAAACTTCCGAAAATATTCGAAAAAAGCAAAAAACAGGGCAAGAGAACTACTCTTACAGTAAAAGATGGGAAAAAGCTTTTCGAGATGAAACAAACTGCCCTTAAAGTCTTGAAAATCTGGAAAAGATAGACTCTGTTAATAGTTTTGTTTAAGGACAACTGCCTTGACCCGCGCAATCAGGGTCGTCACAGTCTGTCAGGCCATCACAGTCGTTGTCCAAGTCATCCCAACAACCGAACCCTTCAAGATCATTCTCGTCATACACAGTGTAATTCCCGCAAGAACAAGGACAGTTTCCTGCAATACCAACGGAACAGTCTACTGGACTACACAAGTCCATGCAATTTTGAGAGTCACAGTGCCAGCATATATACTGGAAGTCGCCTTGACAAACATCCTGTGGATATATATTGTATGCACATTCATGAGTGCAATTGCAATCAGGATCATCTCCTGTTTCGCAATCTCCAACACAACAGCCATCCGCAAGTCCACATTGTCTCGATACACTTATACAAGTTCCACATGTTGCTTGGCACGTACCTGGATTTCCACAACTGCAAGAATTGTAACAATCTGTGCCTGGGCAATCCCATTCATCTTCGCATGTAGGTGTTCCACAGATACCGCCACAGCAGATTCCCGTATCACAACTTGAGTTATCTGATAAAACAGTGTTTTCGCAGAGGTTGCTTGCATTGCAATAATCAGAAGTGCATGAGTTTGAATCATCACAATCTCCATTGTTTTCGCATTGATGGCAATCTGAGTCTGTTAGATAGTCGCAAGTTCCCGGACAGCAGCCATCATCGTTTATGCAAGTGTTAATAGTATCATAGTTGCAGGTAGCAGAACAGTTTCCAGGACTTACACAAGTAAAGTTTTTTTTGCATGCGTTGCCGTCATCACAATCACTGTTCTGTTCGCAGATTGTTGTGTTACAAATGCCATTACAGCAGATGCCTCCGCTGCATGGAGTGTTTTCTGCGATGTGTGTGTACTGACAGTCTCCGTCATTGCATGTGTCGTTTGTGCAGGGGTTATCGTCATCGCAGTTTTCATCAGTTTCGCATGCAGCTGAGCAGTCATTATCACTGCCTGAGCATCCTGTTGGACAGCATCCATCATTGTTTTTACATTCTGTTATTGGAGAGTATGTACAGTCTGCGTCGCATAATCCTGGCTGTTCACAAGTTGGTTCTAGGCAGTTGCTGCTTTGGCTGCAGTCTTCATCTGAACTGCATTCTGGTA
>JAIOSL010000060.1 GCA_021107635.1 archaeon
AGTGCCTTCATCGCCTCCTCCTCCACCATTATTTCCTCCGCCACCATTGTTTCCTCCGCCGCCTCCGTTGCCTGAGGGACAGTCAATTAGGCAGTTGGATGAGTCTTCTCCACTTTCACACACACCATTACCACAGACTGGACTTGTAGAAAGATTAACTGTGAAAGAACTAGTAGCAGGAGTAGCATCAACATTACCAACTTCATCCCTACAGGTAACACTAAAGATATGAGCATCCTCAGACAAACCAGTATAACTGATTGTTGTAGTCGAAGTCCAACCAGACCAACTGCCATCAAGACTATAATTGTATTCTAAGTTGGCCTGCGGAGAAACATTGTCTGTTCCATGCCAAACAAAAGTCACGTTGTCAGTACTGATATTTCCTGAAGGGCCACTGTCAAGATAAGTTTCAGGAGAAGTCGTATCAGGAACTGCAAACAGGTATTCAAAAGCGCCGATGTCAGGAGCAGAACCACTGTACTCAAGACTTACTGGAGATCCGTCACTCCAAGTTATACTTTGATTAACTGTAATGATATTACTTTCATAGTTAATGCTTGTGATAGTGACTATTGGATTAGAACCTACTTGTATCCTGTCTCCATCAAGTATGTCGTATCCATCAGTAAAATATCCTGCATCTTCGACAGTGAATTGATTTCCATTACCTGAACCACTGGTTTCAGTGAGCCACCCTCCTGCATCAATACATGGACTGTTTTCCTGAAGAGCAAAATTTTCGTTTTCTGGATCCACTAACTTTGGGTCTGCAAAGTCATCTGTTGGATAATAGTTTTGCCATCCATTAAGATTAAGGACTTCACTACCAGTCCACCATTTACTTTCATCAGATCCGCTTCCATGGAACCACATGTTATTAGCAAAAGTTAGTTCATTGTTAGGGGGAATTGTAGCAGCAAAACATCGGTAAAGTCTGTCTGGCAATGAGCTATCTAAAGTAGCAAAAATGTTGTTTTTTAGATCAATGTTCTCAAAGTAGTCATAATTTACGCCAATAACCCGATTTGAATCACTGGGTGGACTAGAATAAACAAAGTCATTGTGATATATCTTAGCATTTCGCAAGTAGCCGTCTTCTCCAGCCCAACCAGTACCATCTGAGGGATATAAAGCTAGTAATGGTCTGTTTAGATTATGAACAACATTATTTCTAAAGATGAGATTATTCCCATCACCAAGATTAATAATTCCGTTATCTCCTGCCTGTACGTAACAATTTTCTATAGTGATATTCCAAATGTCATGCCCAAAAGCTATTCCACAATTAGAATTGTCCCACATGGTACAATTTTTAAGGATGATATTCTGGCCTGCCGTAAGATCAAAACCATCTTCTCCAGTGTTATAAGCAGTACAGTTGTGAATATAGTGTTTTGATCCTGCTTCGTCGTTTGTAGCGATAGAATTTGCTTTGTGAATTGAAAAAGCATCTCCTGAAGTATTGGCAATTACACAATTTTTTATCTCTCCATTGCTCTGTCTGTGTGTTTCATCGCCATAAACAATGATTGCAGCACCATCACCAACACAACCATCAATCAGATAATTAACTGTTTTTTCAATATAAACTAGAATACCGCCGCCTATGTTTTCAGCATAAATGTTCTGAAGAGTGATATTTGAACGATTAAATTGCATTATCGTCAGAGCATCTGCAGTACCAATAGTATTCATGAAATGTAAGTCTTTGAATACATAATTACTACTTTCGTCCCACCATACCTTCATACAATTATTGCTTCCAGCACCAGCAGCATTTTCAATTATCGGCTTTGACCCAGTCCCATAAGCACCTATGATCATTTTATCGGAAGATGATCCGCCTAAACGAATATCAGCTTCTCCAGAAAATGTGTCTCCGCGTTTGAAATAAACATCGTTTCCTTGTTTGATTGTGCCATCAGTCATGGCTTGATTTAATTTGGTTATAGTTTCCCATGCAGTACTAGGGGTTGTACCGACATCATTGTCGTTTCCATTATTGGAAAGATAAAAAGTGTTAGCAGTTTCTTCGCTCCCAGAGAGTGAAACGTAAGTTGGTTCATTCATCCTCCTTTCACTGTAATAAGCAGTATCTGTTCTTGGAAGAGGATTTGGAGCAGCTACCAGTAGGTCAAGTGCTTTAACATAAGCAGTAGTTTCATCATGTTTCATATAAGCTAAAACTAACTCAGACAAACCATCATTATCAATATCTTGAATAAGGGGATGTCCACAACATATGTCCCATGCTGGACCGTATATTAATTCAAAGTTACTGTTGTACACTTTGAATCCTGACCAGCCATCCATGAAAACCATTTCTTTTTCGTCGTCTCCCATTATGTTAGCAAAATAAGGCGGATGACTTACTCGCTGTCCTTCAAATGTATACTCTACCTCAAAATTAACTAGATCGAATACTTTTACTTTTTGATAAGAATCACTAGAATAACCATCAACTATTTCTAAGTTACCGTCATAGTCAACATCCGCTACTAACGGCTGAGTATGAAAAGACATTCCAACGTTGTTGACGTTATAAAGCGCTTCTCCAGTAGAACCATCAACGACAATAACTCCTGAACTACCTTTTCCTCTTTGATTTCCTGCAATAACATCAAGCACACCATCATTGTTCACATCAGCTATTACAGGATTGTGACTAGAATGAAGAACATTATCATGATTCCATAACTGGTTGAGGTCTTCATCAAAACAACGTGCCCCGCTTCCTGTTCCAGAATGGTCACTTACACAAATTTCATAGTTGCCGTCTCCTTCAAAATCAGCTGCAGAAACTCCACCATAACAAGAGTAGTAGATTAAATGCTGTGCAACAACCACTCCATCAGAACCCCTAATTTTAGTCACATTTCGTGGAGGGTCTCTTCCACCTGCACTAGTATGATCCGAAACATAAACATAAGGAAGCCCATTTTCATCAGCATCTACAATTGCCATGTAATGCCATCCAGAAGGCACAGGAATATCCCAAAAGATGCTTCCGTCTTCTGCATTTCTTGCGATTGTTCGTTCATCTGCATTATGAACGAGTTCATAAGTGCCATCATTATCCAAATCGCTTATTGCAACAGTACAGTGAACATCAATATAGTTTCCAGGACCGCCAAAATCCTCTTGCCATAAAAGTTCTCCGTTGGATCCATCAATTGCTATAACGCTTCCCCATTTGGATGCAGTGGAACCAGTACGATTAATCGTTCCACATAGAAAAATTTCATATATTCCATCTCCATTAATGTCTTCAGCAACCGGTGATGCTCCAGGCATCAGACCATCATTAGCAATTTGAGTTAGGTCATATGTCCATTTCAGCTCAAAATCGCCTGCATTTGCTGAAATAGAAAGAAGAAACAAGAAGAGGATAACAAGATGGTATTTCATGGTTTCATAAAAGAAGTAAAAGTATAAATAATTAGCATATCTGGAAGTATTATAAGAAATATTCTCCAAAAAGAAAGTTAATGGGATGGGAAGATAAAACAGAGGATGAATTATTGCTTGGAGAACATGAATTTTATGCTTCGTTAAGTGCTATGTCTCAAAGAAAAGTCAGAGCAGCACTTGAGTTAGTTTTGATTAATTGGACTGGAAAAGATAGAGCAACGCCTACTTCTGAAATCAATGAGGAGTTAGCAAAAGAGTTTAAGTCTACTGGAATTGTATACAAAAAAACTGCTGAAAGAACCACACCTAAAACTACGATAGGAGCAGTTAAAGAGATTCTTCCGCATATTTCTGTTTACACAGGTCTTTTATTGAAAAGAAAAAGTCATAAAGTGAACAGTGTTACTGAACCCACTTTGGATAAAAGAATTCAAAGAGCATTCCCTCTGGCAAAAATTAGATTGAAAGCTAAATCTAAACAAAAAAAAGAATTAGAAAACTTGAAAACAGGTACGTTAAAAAGAGAAGAGAGTATTTTGGTTCCTTTGCAGGGTTTTGAATCCATAGCACAAAAAGATTTTATTCAAATATTAGAAAAAGCAGGAATCAAAAAAAATGTATTACAAAAATGCATACTTCGAAAAAATCCAGCGGTATCCGAACAGCATGCATTTATACATGAATGGGAATTAAGACATATAAAAAAGCACAAAATCAAAAAGAGTGTGTTTAAATGATAGAAGGCATTGTTTTTGATTGGGATGGAGTGATAGCAAACACAGAGGAATTGCATAGGCTAGCTTTCAGCAAAGTCTTGAAAGCGCATGGCAGGCAAAAAGAGATTCCGCGCGAAGAGTGGGTTGAGTATTGTGGTGTTGGAGATGAAGGTACTTCAAAACTTTTGCTTGAGCATAATGAGATTGAATTAGACTGGAAAATGCTTTTTGAAGAAAAAAATAATGCTTATGAGCAAATGCTTGATCAGGGTATTGGTTTCATGCCAGGATTTAAAGAGTTATATGCGCTTGTTAAAGAGCGTAATCTGAAACGTATTGTTTGTACGGGTTCTGAACGAAAATATATTGACAGGACGATTAAAGCACTGGGTCTTTACAATGAACTGCAGTATGTTTGTGTTGCTGATGTTGGCAAGGCTAAAAGTGAGCCAGATGTATTCTTGTTGGCTTGCGAGCGCATCAAGCTAAAGCCTGAGCAGTGCGTGTTGATAGAGGATGGGATAACAGGCATTAACACTGGTAACCGCTTGGGTATGCGCACAGTGTTTTTGAAAACTTATGGCCAATCGTCAAATGCAGATCTGGAAATAGATAGTTTAAGTGAGCTTGTGAAAGAGTTTAAGGCTATTCTGTCTTAAAGCTTTATTTTTTGGATGATGCTTTTTTCTTGTCCTGAAACTTCTGCACTGACATCAATATATTCTCTCAATCCGGACGTTAGCACGCGCGGCTTGAGTAGGTTGTCTATTTGGAATATGCCTGCAGAGTTGCTCATTTCTATTCTAATATGAACTGGCTTTTTCTTGCCTTTTTCAATGTTCACGTTTTTTATGGCCAGAGCTGAAACTGAATGAATGTCTACTACTCCTGCATCGAAGGGTATTCGCGCTCGCCCTTCACTCATATCCAAAGCGTCTGCGATTGTAACGATGCCTGCTTCCACTGTTAAAGGTTGTATTTCGTCTTCATGACAAAAGACACAGTGTACTACTTCTACTTTAATTATCGTGCGTTTTTCTTCATCGTAGCCAGGAAGCAGCTCGTCAATTATGTTAAATGTTATCATTGCTGAATTCATGTCATGGTTTTTTCTGTGAACTACCATTCCAATATCATGCAATAATGCTCCTAGCACTACCACGACTTCTGCATCATCATTGTCTAGCTTGTGGTCTTTTACTATGCTTGGTGTTACGCCTGATTTTACTAAAGTGCGAAGCATTTCTAAAGCCATGTTCGCAACGATTTTCACGTGTACAGGTCCATGGTCTGAGTAGCCCATCCTGTCGATAGCTGTAATGTTGGCACAGCGTAATAGAGTGTTTAATTGTTTGTTTTTTTGGACTGCTTTAACTACGTTTTTTAATTTTTCGTTTTGTTTGCATGGAACTGTAAATAACATGTTAGTTCACCTTTTCGATTATTTCCTTGAATTTTGTGTAATATTTTGTTTTTGATGGCACGTTTTTTGCTACTTGAGTGTCAGGTCCAATAATACAATCGTTACCAATAATAACGCCAGGCATGGTAGAACAGTGAATGCCTATTTTTGTTTTGTTTCCAATGATTGTACCTAGGAAACTTTCTCCGGAATCAATTTTCTTTTCTTTCACTACAACCGGTATGTTTGCTCGGTCTATTCGTCGGTTTCCTGTGACAAAACCTGCACCAATTTTACAGTTAGAACCGATTACTGAATCACCCACGAATCCTGAGTGAATGCTTGTGCCTTTGCCTAAATGAGAATGTTTTACTTCTGTGTTTGCACCGATTTTTACTCCTTCCTCAAGACAGGAATGATTTCGTACCAATGCATTGTTTCCGATAACACAGTTGTGGCCTATGTAGCATGGACCTTTGATGACAGCATTCTCGAAAATTCGAGTGTTTTCGCCTATGAACACTTTTCCTTCGATTTTCGCGCTTGATGCAATCTTCGCACTTTTTGCGATATAGTTTCCGAGATATCTATTCAATAGTTTGTCTAGTGCGTCAAGAATGTCCCAGGAATATTTAATGGACGCAGTACTTATACCCCGTTTGACCACTTGCACATTGTTTTTTGTCATGTATAATTGAAGTGCATCTTCAAAGGAATACTGATGTTTCTTAACAAGACTATGGTATTCCATTATTTCACGTGGAAGTAGGTAAATGGATTGAGTTTTCAGGTCGGATGGTTCTTTGCCTTTTTCTGGTTTTTCGATTATGCCAGTAGCCTGGTCTCCTTCAAGCTTGAGCATTCCATATTTCCAGGGAGTGCTAGTTTTTTGTGCTGCGAGCACTAATTGTGCGTTGGTTTCCTTGCTTTTTTCGAGCATTGGCTTGATGAAATCTTCTGCGTTAAAGTAGTAAGGGCTTATCAGCACGAATTGTTCTTCAAGCAAGTCTTTGCATTGTTCCAAAGCGTTGCCCATTCCTTCTGGCTTCTTCTGGATAATGATTTTAGCTTTGTTTTCAAGTTTTTTTAGTGGAGAGTCAGGACTTACTATTAGAATTATGTCAGTTATTCCTGCACGTCCGAGACTTTCGAAAGTATAGTCTATGAATGGTTTGCCCATTATTTCGAACAGTGCTTTGTGTCCTCTTTCAGTGTACGGCACGAAACGAGAGGATGCGCCTGCTGCTAGTATGACTGCTTGCATATAACGAGTTAGGGAGAGGTTTCTTATTAATCTTGTAGGTTAACTAGAAGTAGAAGGAGAGAACTCCTACTGCAAATCCTGCCAAGCGTAAGAGCAATATGATAACAAGTGTTACTAGGATTATAGTAAGTATTCTAGGGTGTTTCTTCCAGTATTGGGGAAATAAACGGGAAGAGAGTAGTATTCCGATTATTAGGAGCAGAAGCAAAATTAAGAATCGAGACGAAAGGAAAAAAAGGACTGAACCTAGAACAAACGATAGTATGAAAAGGAGTGGGTCAGAGGATTCTTGTCTGGGAAAACTAGGGTAAAGACTGAAATTTCCTTTCTGGATGAAACTGCAGTACGTGTCATTGATTATCAGTTTCAGGCTGTTATTATAACGTGTATCGCCGATTAGCATGCATGCTGATACAGGATTTTCTATTTCTTGGTCGACTAAGCAGGGTTTGCCGTTCGCAGGGTCACCCACTTTTATATCTTTGTAGGTAACTTCAAGGATTTCAGCAGCAGTTGACGCACTGGCTATCTCTGTGTTTTCTCTAACGTGTAACTCTATTCCAGACGAAGCGCAGACTGAAAGGGCACAGTCCCATTTCATAGGTGCTGCTTGTGCAAAAGATAAAGCCAGGACAACAAGCAGGAGGAGTGCGAAAACTTTCTTCATGGATTTACTAAAGAACTAGGTTTTTATAAATCTACGGTATATTGGAAGGTGTGGAAATAACAGAAAAGAAGTATTTCAGGGACAGGCATTGCTGGCGCGCGTGGCTGGAAAAGAATTGGAATAGCAAAAAAGAGCTGTGGGTGGTATTTTATAAGAAGCATACAGGAAAGCAATGCGTGAGTTATGAGAATGCTGTGGAGGAAGCGCTTTGTTTTGGTTGGATTGATGGCACGCTCAAGCGTATTGATGATGAAAAACATGCTGTGAGGTTCACTCCTAGGCGCGCTGGCAGCGTGTGGGCAAACTCTAATAAAATTAGAATTAAGAAGCTGATTAAACAAGGAAAGATGGCTGAACCGGGCATGAAAAAGGTTAAAGCTTTGCTGGCGCGAGACAAGAAGGGTTTAAAGTTAACATCGAAAAAAGAGCGTACCGAAGCGCCTGCTTGGCTGAAAAAAGAAATTAAGAAGAATAAAGAGGCATGGAAGTTTTTTTAGAGTTTAGCGCCGTCATACAAAGAAATTTACATTGGATAGCTTGTTAGCGCGAAGAGAGCTGAGACTCGCAAGCAACGACTGGAAAAATTGTTGAATCGACTGGAAAAGGAGAAAAAGCCGGGCGTTGTGATGTAGGCTTAACCATTTTTATAGCAGTTCTTCTTGAATAAGAGTATGACAATCAAGTGTGTTGCGGTGGATGCAGATCATACGTTATATTCTTTGCATACGAAGAAAGCATATGATAAGAAATTCGATTTTTTGTCTAACCGCACTGGCATAGCTTCAAACAAAATAAGACGCACTTGGCTAGACATTGTTGAAAAAGCCAGGCATTATCAAGACTATGAGACTAGGTCGCGCGAACACTCAACTAAAAAAGCATTAATTTCGCTTGGGCTTCCGGACACAGAACGATTAGACGCGCTTGTGGAAGACGCACTGAATGTTTTCTGGGAGAATATTAAGATTGAGACTAACCAGTTGGCACGAGAGACTATTGACGCACTTAAGAGCAGAGGTTTGCAGGTTGTTGTGGTAAGCGATGAGTATAACAAGAATTTGCTTGGTAAGCTTCAGCGTGCGGGAATTGTTGGTTATGATTATACGATTGGTCCGGAGGAAACTAAAGAGTTAAAACCTTCTCCAAAATTTTATGATCACTTGCTGAAGAAAACAAAGTTGCAGCCGGATGAAATTGTCATGATTGGTGATTCGTGGGAACGTGATTTAAGGCCGGCGAAAGCATTGGGTTTGCAGACTGTGCTGTATCGTAAGAGAGAAGGCAATCCGGATTTTTTCATTGATTCTTTGGGAGAGATTGTGGACATAGTGGATGGTAAAATCATTCTTCCTGAATTTTTCAAAAGTTATGATGTTCGAGGCAAAAATCCTCCGCTTGATGGCATTGCAGCTGAAAGGATAGGCAGGGTCATTGGCAGTTTCATTCCTGGAAAACTTAACATTGTTGTCGGAAGAGATAACAAGGCTTCTTCAGAAATGCTTGAGAATAAGTTGGTTCAAGGTTTGGTTAGTGCTGGAGCAAAAGTTACGCGAGTTGGTATAGGACCAACGGACTACACGGCTTTTTGTATAAGTGAACTGAAATCAGATTTTGGGATTATGGTTACTGCTTCACATTTACCTCCTGAATATAATGGATTTAAATTTTTGTATGGTGCTGGCAATGGTTTCAAGAATGAAGATCTTGCTGAACTTAAGCGTAAATATTTGAAAGAGGATGTTAGAAGAGGCATTGGAGAAGAACGTTCTCTAGAGTTGCAAACAGCATATTTAGATCATGCAGAAAATGTGTTCAGGAAACACTTTAAGGGCATTGATGCGACAGTGTTAGTGGATGCTGGAAAAGGAACTGGTGGAAACTTGGCTTGTGAATTGCTTGGACGGCTTGGTGCGAAAGTGATTCCAGTAGATAAAGAACGTCCTTTTGATACTTCAAAGCAAGAAAACATGGCATATCTGCCAGGAGAACTTAAAAGGAATAATGCAGATTTGGCAGTGGCTTTTGATTTGGATGCGGACAGGATAGCAGTATTTGATAAACAAGACTGGATTAACGGAGACGAACTTTTTTGTTTGGCTGATCAAGAATTGGTTGGTGCAGGAACTCCAGTTATTGCTTCGATAGATACGTCTACTATGCTTGAAGACAGTAGCAAAGGAAGAGTGATTCATACTAGAATAGGAGATCCTTTTGTTGTTTCAGAAGCCTTGAAAAGGAATGCTGTTCTGGCAGGAGAACCAAACGGTCATTATTGCATTCCGGAATTTGTTGCTTATAACAGTGGAGTGTTTTTTTCTGCGATTTATGCTTCACTGGCAAAAGAATTGCAAGAAAGAAGAAATGCACTTCCCAAGTATTTTGTTGAAAGAAAAGAATGTTCTGCAGACAAACCGAGGGTTAGAGTACATAGGATGGTTAGGGAAATAATCAAAGAGTATGAAGTGCTTTCTTTGATTGATGGAGTTAAGTTTAAAGCAGGAGAAGCTACTGCATTAATACGTGCATCAGGTACTTCAAACAATATCAGATTGGCGGTAGAATCTAAAGATGGACTTCTCACAAAAAAGACTAGTGAAGAGTTATCAAAAAAGTTTTTCTGAAACCTTTTTATATACTTTTAGCGTAGACAAATCTGGGTGTTAACTTTGAAACAAATTGTCTTAACCATGCTTTTAATAGTGTCCTTGTGCTCGCTAGCTTTAGCACAAGAAAGATCAGATTGGATGTTCCGAGAGGTTGGAGACAATTCAGATATGACTCCTTCGTTAACTTTTGATGATGAAATGATTTTCAGAATAGAATCAACAACAACTTCTCAAGGAGTATTCAAACTATCAAAGATTATACCGCATCCACAAGGTAACGCATGGGAATTAAGTGCAAAAGTACGAGTTACTGCTGAAAACATTGACTTAGATTATGATAACATGCACGTGTCTGGTGCAATGGATGAAGGAGAAGACAATGATGGTCCTAATTTTTTTGGTTTCATTTATGGCTATGATGAATCAACAATAGAAAAACCAGGATTCATAACTGGCACATTATCTTTTTGTCCGTATCCTGTAGACAGTAAGTTATGTCACGCGCACTTTGAGTGCAATTGGGCAGGTCCTAATGCATATCATGCTCAATATGGTTATTATTGTTCTTCAGGTTCAGACACAGACATGATAAAAGCTGGTTGGGTTGCTGATGGAGCTAATAGTGGAACATGTCCATTAGCACTTTCAGGAGGCTACTCTGATTATGATTCAGAAGCATTCACGTCAGGAGAATGGAAAACAGTTAAAATGAGCATTCAAAGCGGTGAATGCATGTATGACAACTTGACTATTGTTTTCATGGGTGCTGATGCATTCAGTGACAGGGAATACATTTGGGAAATAAAAGAGATTACAACCAAAGGAGAAACCACGGAAACTCTTTCAGTAGAGAGTGCATATGACATGATGGAAGGAGAAGAAATTTCTGCTCCAGCTTATTGTGGTAATGGAAGAATAGATGAAGATGAAGATTGTGATGGTTCAGAAACTCCCGAAGGATACACTTGTTCTGACGAATGTAAAGTCGAATCTGTTTGTGGAGACGGTATTGTAGTATCTGGAGAAATTTGTGATTCTTCAAGCGTAACTTCAGGATATGTATGTTCTAAAGATTGTTCTACTGAAAGTCCGATTTGTGGAGACGGAAAACTTGTTGGCGAAGAAATGTGTGATCCGGGAATAACAGATAATTCTAGTGAAGGGTGGTCATGTGCAGATGACTGTTTAAGTATGACACCAATATGTGGAGATGGAATAGTAGTAGGAACAGAAGAATGTGATGGTACAGCAGGACTTCCTTCAAACCAAACTGCTTGCTCAGAAGACTGTACTATATACAGATTGCTTTCAAGCGAAGAAGATCTTTCAATACTTCAATTGTTCACTCTTGCAGAACAAGCTACTGCAGAAACTCCAAGTGAAATATCATTTAATTTTACTGAATCAGGTTCAATTACTGCTACTGATTTAATGGAACAAGAAAGAATAAAAGGAATGTTACTTCCAGGAAACCATTCATTCCATTTTTGTACTCAAGGAATAACAGTCTGTGAAGAAGATTACATTATTTCAGGAACAGGAAAAGTTCGAGCATCTAACCAAACAATAACTTTTGCAGCAACTCAAGGAACTTTCAAAGTTTTTGTGTTCAATTCTTCAGAAGAAACCCAGTATTATATTGGTTACAATGATGTCGGATCAGCAAAACCAATGCTAGGAGATTACAGCATGCTGATAGTAGCATTGGTTTCTCTTATTTTGATTGCATTCATGCTAGTGTTTGCTGGTGGAATAGCATTCTTTTACTTCAGGAAAAAACATTCAAAAAAGCCTAAGAAACCAGAAAGTAAGAAGAAAGAAGAAGAATAAAGCAAAAAACATTTAAATGACATCGTTGCAAAACAATAGTGGTCTAAATGAAAACAAAAAATGATCCTGTTAAAGGTCCTCAAAGTGCTGCAGGGCTTGTCAGATACTTTGATACTTCAGGCGGAGGCATTGAAATAACTCCAGAAATAGTCGTAGGCTTTGCTCTTTTTGTGATAATTGCAGAACTAGTTATTTGGATTGCACTATAATTTTTTCCTATTACGCGCCTTATTCAAGCTTCTTCAAGAATCAGTTAATTGTTGCTTGAGCTCTTTTACTTTTTCATTTCCGCACGCATTGTACGTACTACATCAATCAGAGTACCCGTACACTTAGTATCTTTATTCAGCATTGAGTCAAATCCAATAAGAATATGCAGCTCGGCAGCAAACAAACCAGGTACCTCTGAGACATCTCTCTTGTAATCTGACCGTAACTCTTCAATATCCATAGGACATTCAGCATATGTACCCTCAAAACGTTTCTCCTCTTTGGAAAGTGGTGTTCCGCCGACATGTTCTACCCGTAAGATACAATCCTTACCCTTAAGTCCTAGTACCTCATAGCTCATTAATGCTCCTGTATTGGACTCTACTATTGCCTTTGCTTTTTTACAGTTATCCAGTACATTAGTTCCTATGCAAACCATTGCTGCATCCTCTTCGAAATTCATTTCATCCAGAGTCATGAGCCCACTAGTTGCACTAGTCCTACTAATACCACAATCAATAACACCTACTTCAATTGAGGGTTCTGTGACCCCTGTTTGTGATTCCGTGCCCTGATCTGTACAACCAACAAAAGCCAAAACGACCACAGCAATCAGTATTACATATATCCGATTCAACATAATTTTTTTCATATTATCCCACCCAAAATAGTCACTTACATTCATAAAAAATAAAAATTTGTGTTCTTAAGTATACGCTTGTATAATGATAGAAAGTTAGTCTATTTAAGTATTATTATAAATCTTCTGAGTTTTAGGGTTATGCATAATCAGATGTTTTCCGATTCAAAATAGTGCATTTCTGGTCCTAGTCGAAAGTATTGTATTAATCCAGAATCAATGCCAGCAATCACTCATAACACAGTACATTCGCAGGAACACAAGTTGTTTTCACATTTTGGTTGTGCTTCCCAAGTCATGAATGCATCTCCATTACACTCATAGTCTTCACAAGAATCACAATCTTCAACAGTAGTACAGTCCAACGGATTTTCTGGAGCGCTGGATTCATTAAAGTCTTTGTCAAGGAGATATTCACTTTGATGTACTGGAACTTTCAGATAGATGATAGTTCCGCTTAAGCAATGGCATGCTTCACATGCTTCGCCTATGCTTGCTTCTCTCTTCACGTCTAATACTGTGAGATTATGTTCTTGTGCATAGAACACGACTATCATATCGTTGAAAGAATCAAACGTTGTGCTGTTAGAATTCCAGCCTTCACTCTGCCATTCTTCTGCGCACTGAGTCAGTTCTTTGGAAGCCCAGACAGGTTCAGTAGAATAAGGTGATTTTAGAATTATGTCATAATCTCTTTTTTCCATGTTTGAGAGTGTATATGTGAGTTCGTGTGGACACATACACAAAGCACAGGCACCAAGCTCTCCACACGGAGTATAATCGAATGAGAGAGTAAGTTTGTTGTCTTCTAGGTTAAAATTTCCTGAATCGATTTCTTCGTCACAGTTGATTACAACTATTGCGTTTACTTGAAGCGTAGTATAGTCTGTCCAAAGAGTTGAATTGATGTGGTTTTGAGTGTCATAAGGAGAAAGGGTATCATTGCAGGGTCCAGAAGAAAAGTCTAGTTTTGGTTTGCCTACGTTTTCGCTTCCGGTTATGCAGTTTCCGTTTTCACAAATACAATTTCTTTCAACCAAATCAAAGATTGCTCCCTGTGTATCACATGATTCTTCTTTATTCAAGCATCCGCAACCATAAAGATCTTTACAATCAGCATCAACGCTACAACTTGTGTCACAACCGTCTTGGTCGTCTAAAGAGCATTCTCCTATTTCACATTCACAAGTAGCTTGGTTACAGAACTGGTCGTTTGGACAGTCTTCATTGGTTTCACAGGACGCGCCACAATCTTTTTCACAGAATTGATAAATTTCTAGTGTCGCACAGGAACCTTCTGAGCATACTTGTGGACTCCCTCCTTTTCCATCACATTGAAATGGGCAGTCTGCAGAGCTTTGGCATTCTGGTTGAGTACAGCCAGTTAAGATGCCAGCAAAAAGCAATAGAGAGATAGCAAGAATACTTTTTTTCATGGAAAACAACTCTAGTTTTTTCAAGAACCTCTTGTTTTTAAATGTGTATGGAAAGATTAGATTAAAATTTCGTAGATTCTGCCAGTAAGCTTACCTTTTCCGTTTACCAAGCCTAACCGTACAAGCTTGTTCATATAATTTCTGTAACTGCGGTCAGTTGCAGGCTTGTCAATACGCTTGGTGTATTCATTAAATAAGTCTTTTGTAGGCATTTTCTTGTATTCTTTTAGGATAAGATAAAGTGTTTTTTCGTGATTGTTCAATCGTTTTAGAGCTTCTGTTTTGCGAAGGTTTCCTGTTTTTTTGAATGCTTCTTTGATGTGTTCGCTTGATACTCTTTCTTCTCCTTTTTCTTCTGCGTTCAATGCAGCTCTGCGCACTGTTTCTAACGCGATGCGTGTGTCTCCATTTGCAAGCCTAGCAGCAAGCTTCAAGTCTTTTTCTTTTATTGTTCCGCCTACGAAAGCATAGGGTTTTCTTTGTAGGAGAATATCCAGGATTTCATCTGTTTTGTATGCTGGAAATTCAAGGGTTTCTGGTTGGAGAGAACTTTTAATGCGCATGTCTAAATCCATGAGCGCGTAAGGGTCGTTGGAGATTAGTACCAGGCCGATGCCTGCACGGGATAAATCATAAAGAAGGTCTTTTGTTTCCAGTACATCTACTTCGTCCAAACATACTATTAGTTTAGTGTCTTTGATTTCTTTTTCTACGTGAGCAAGCAGTTCGTGTACTGCTTGGTGATAAGTAGTGAAAACGCCTAGCTCGTGAAGTATTTTTGTTAGTGTTGCATGTGCTGTGTTGTGTTTCCAGCAGTTTACGTATGCACTGGATACTTTTGATGAGTGTGCGCGTAGTTCGTTGAGGGTCCAATTGGTAAGCATGGTTTTTCCTGTGCCACAAGGCCCATAGATGAAGATATTAGTGGCTTTGTGTCCTGCTAGAGTGGGTTTCAAACAGCTTGCTAATAATTGTTTTTGTCCTTCTCTATGAACGATATGTTCTGGAATAAACGCGTCTAGTAAGGGTTTCTCATCTTTGATTATGTGCGGTTCATAATCCCACATTAAGGAAATACATGTTTTCCGAGAATAAAAAGTTATCAGTTAAATAATGAATCAAAAAAGGAGAATAGTTTGCTCCAGATTGAGCGAGTTGCAAAGCCTGTTGGCCTTAAAAGAGGAGTAGCAGAACTTTGTTTTCTGATGCTAACAGATTGTTCAATTGTTGATTCTTTGTTGTTTTCATCGGTCACTTTTAGTGTTATCAGATAAACACCATCTTTTTCATAGTAGTGTTCTGCTTTCATGCCGTTAGCGTCAAAAACACGGTTGCTTTCCCAATCCCAATCATATGTAATGATTTTTGAATTGCTATAGGAAGCTCTGGCATCTACTGTCACTAAACCATTTTGGTTGTTTATGTTAAAAGATGCGATTGGCTGGCAGGATGCTAAAGGAAGCAGGAATATTAACAATAAAAGTTTAGCCTTCATTGCTTAAACCTATGATAAACTAGGAAACCTGGCTATAAAAACTTTTCTAGAGTTTAACGCTAAGTATTTAAACCTTCTATGTCAAAAGAACGGCTACAATCAAAACAAATGGTGAAACAAATGGTAGACTATACGACACTTAAAGCAGAAGAAATCAAATACGGATCGAACAACTTCATTGAAGTAGCAAGAAAAGAGATTGACAGCAACCAGTTCATCTCACTATCCAAAGGATATTTTACTCCTGACGGACAAAGAAGATACAAAACTGGACTCGGTTTTCCTGATGAGGGTGGCATTGCCAAATTCCTAGCTGAATCTATTTTACAGATGAGCGAAGACACTGGCGAACCAAAAGCTGAACTTGAAGAAGAAAATCCAGAAGAAGTTCAAGCTGACGAAGAAGGATCTGAAGTCGCTCAAGAAGAAGCTGTTGAAGCAAAAGAAGATGCAGAAGACATGAAAGAAGAAGCAGCTAAAGAAGAAGACAAAGAAGAAACAGCTAAAGAAGAAGACAAAGAAGAAACAGCTAAAGAAGAAGAGAAAGAAGAAGCAATGGAAGAACCAACTGAAGAATCACCAGCAGAAGAAACTGAGGAAAAGAAAGAGGAGTAAAACCCTCCTCCCTCATTCTTTATTTTTTTATTTCGTCAAATTTTTTCATTGACTCGTGATAATTTTTTGTGGCAGAATTCAAGTGGTTGCCGATTAACACAAGTTTTTGCTCATAAAGGGTTAAATTAGATTGTTCAGGCCTTAGTCTAACACTCAAATCCTCCTTTTTTGAGAAACCGACCCACTCCCTTCTCGCTTTCTTGTCAGGAGCAGATTTTCTTTCTTTGAATGGCCATCTTCGCATGCTTTTATACAATCTTTCTACAGTATTTCTAACTTGTTTATCTGGAATTTCTTTTCTGTCATGATGCATGTTACTAATATGAAAAGTTGCTTGTTGATATTGATAGAACGCATCAGCTTTAAGATAATTTGAATGCCACACTTTTTTAAGTGAATCTCGTAATTGAGTGGAATCCTTACTGTTTTCAATAATTAATGGAACTTCATAATGTATTTTTGCTCCAACTAATCGCCAAAGAAGACTATAAACCCTTACTGGATGCGCGTCCATTTTTTCTATCATAAATTTAGATGTTTTTTCCAGACTAGATTTGAAACGTTGTTGTAGTTTGGTTATGTAAGGATCTTCAAATGGAGTTA
>JAIOSL010000041.1 GCA_021107635.1 archaeon
CAGAGAGGTAAGAATCATGGAAGTCTGCGGCAGCCACACGCAGGCAATCGCAAAGTTTGGACTGAAAACCCTCCTGCCTGAAAACATCAAACTGACTTCTGGTCCTGGCTGCCCAGTCTGCGTCACCTCTGCCTCTGAAGTTGACCTAGCCATCAAGCTCTCAGAAAAAAACATAGTGACAACGTTTGGGGACATGTATGGAGTTCCTGGAACAGAAGGCTCACTGTCCGACACAGGAAATGATGTAAGAATAGTATACAGTATCAGCGACGCCACGAAAATCGCAAAAGAAAACCCAGACAAGGAAGTTATTCACTTCGCAATAGGCTTCGAAACTACTGCACCATCCACTGCAGTAGAAGTGCTAGAAAATAGAGATCTGAAAAACTTTTCTATTATCTGTTCTCATCACCTGATTACCCCCGCAATGGAACTTTTACTATCTTCAAACGACTGCAGAATAGATGCGTTCCTCTGCCCAGGCCACGTTTCCGCAATAATTGGCTCTAAGCCTTATGAACCAATCGCAAAAAAATTCAACAAACCGTGCGTTGTTGCAGGCTTCGAACCAAACGATGTTCTCCTGAGCATTTATATGATCCTGAAACAATTAAACAAAAGCAAAAGCAAGGTTGAAATAGAATACAAAAGAGTAGTTTCAGAGAACGGTAACACAGTAGCCCTAGAAAAGATGCGCGATGCCTTTAGGGTCTCTGATAGGAGTTGGAGAGGTATTGGAGTAATTCAAAATTCTGGCTTGGAATTAAAGAAAGAATTTGATGAACTTAACGCACGGAAAAAATTTGGCTTGACCGTAGAAAATTCTGTTGATGTTAAGCCAGGATGCAGGTGCGGGGAAGTGTTAAAGGGCTTGGCGACTCCAAAAAACTGCCCTCTATTCGGGAAAAAGTGCGTGCCCCAAAATCCAGTAGGACCCTGCATGGTTTCTACAGAAGGAGCTTGTAACGTAGCATTCAAATATGGTTGTTAGCATGGAAAAAATCAAATTAGGACATGGTGCTGGCGGAGACTTGATGAAAAATCTTGTTGAAGAAATAGTCTCTTCGATTGACCTGAAAAAGACTGAAAAAGGCTTTGGCTTAGACAGACTAGAAGACGCAGGAATAGTAGACTTAGGAGACAAAAAGATAGCATTGACAACTGATTCTTACACAGTAGACCCTCTTTTCTTTCCTGGGGGAGACATAGGTACGTTAGCAGTGTGTGGAACAGTGAATGATTTAGCAGTGATGGGCGCTGAACCATTAGCATTGACACTTGCTTATATAATCGAGGAAGGTTTTCCTCTTAACGACTTGAAGAGAGTGACAGACTCAGTGAACCACTCATCAAAAGCTGTAGGAGTCCCAATAATAACTGGTGACTCTAAAGTCATTGAACACGGAAAAATGGACAAACTCATAGTCAATACAGCAGGCATTGGCATTGTGAAACAATTGGTCACGAACCACGGAGCCAATCCAGGAGACAAAATACTTGTTTCTGGTTCTGTTGGCGACCATGGGCTCGCATTACTGGCAAAAAGATTCGATTTTGACACTGACATGGCTTCAGACTGTGCTCCTATTTGGGAAATTGTCAAACGCGCTTTAGAAATCGGAGGGATAAGTGCCATGAAAGATCCAACAAGAGGAGGACTAGCTAACTGCCTGAACGAACTAGCAGAAAAATCAAGCAGGGCATTCTTTGTGAAAGAAAAGCAGGTTCCATTAAAAGAAAAAGCTAGAAGCATAGGCGAAATCCTTGGCATAGACCCACTGCAAACAGCATCAGAAGGAAGAGTTGTCATGTGCGTGAAACCTGAACGCGCAGATGACATTCTGGAAACACTTAAAAAGTTTGATGAGGATGCTTCTGTTATTGGACACGTTGAAAAAGAACCGAAAGGTAAGGTAATTCTTGAAACAGTGGTTGGAGGAAGAAGATTTCTGGAACCAGCTATAGGTGAACTTTATCCTAGAATTTGCTAAAGTATGCTTGACCTAGGCTTATCCCACCATCCCCACAAGGAGCCTTAGATTGAACCAGCAAGTCAGGAAATTCCTCTTTCAAAAACTTGTTGAACAAACTGTTACAAGCAACGCCTCCAGTAAAGCAAACATTCTCGATCTTGGACTTTTTTGCTATGGTTGCCATACCAGAAACGAGTGCATGATGAACTGATAAAGCCAGGTCTTCTGGACTACTTTTCGTTTCTTGGGTCAACGCTCCAAATATGCTGTGAGTATCAAGTACATAAACCCCGTTCTTTTTCAGGACATTCACTGGCAAATCAATTATTTTCTTCCCTGACAACGCCAAGCTTTCAAGCTTAACTGCTGGCTCTCCCTCGTACGTTCTTTTTTCACAAACACCAAGCAACGCTGAAACCGCATCCAAAAAACGTCCGCAACTGCTACTTTCGACAACATTAAAACCATCATTCAATTGCTTGAACCACACCGCAAGCGTTTCCTCTGGAACCCTTGAACCAACAACTTTTGCTATTTCCCGTTCGTCCATGAACTTTGCTAATACACCAACAGCAAGCCTCAAAGGCTGTTTGGTTGCCAAGTCGCCTCCCAGCAAAGGTTGATATTCTAAATGCCCAATTCTCTTGAATTCTCCCTGCCTTGCAACTATAACTTCTCCCCCCCATGCTTTCCCATTCAAACCATACCCATATCCATCACATACCATACCAACAGCATCTTCCAATCCATGCTCTGCCATGCAAGAAGCAAGGTGCGCGAAGTGATGTTGTACTTGAACCAGCTTGCACTCATGTTTTTCAGCTAGTTCTTTGGCCAATAAAGTCGTGTTAAATCGGGGATGTAAATCACAAGCTATAGAGTCAAAGCTGCTCACTCCCAGCAGCTTCTGGAATCCAGTCAAGTTTTTTTTCAAATCACAGAAAGTATCGTAGTTTGACGTGTTGCCAATGTACTGGGAAAGATATGCTTTGTCATTTTTGCATACGCAAAAACTGTTATCCAGTTCCGCTCCCAAAGCCAAAATGGTTCCATCAAAACCCTTAAACCCAATCGGTTTTGGAACATAACCCCTGGACCTACGCAGTAAGACTGGCTCGTCGTTAACGACTCGGACAACTGAATCATCGCAGCGGTGACAGACGTTCCTGTTGTGCATGAGGAAATAGTCTGCTATTTCAGTCAATCCATCAAACGCAGTTTCTTCATCTTTGATTGTTGGCTCGTTGGGCAGGTTAGCAGAAGTCATGACCAGCGGCTCGTGGATATACTCGAAAAGCAAGTAGTACAATGCAGTGTATGGAAGCATTACTCCAATGTTGTGCAGGCTGGGAGAAAGCTCTTCCGCCAGTTGGTAACCCGCAGACTTTCTCAATAGCACTATCGGCTTCTGCCAGCTTTCCAAAAGCGTCTCTTCTGCCAGGCTGACCTCAGCGAAGCTTTTCACGGCGTTCAAGTCTCGTGCCATGATAGCAAATGGCTTTTCTTGTCTCTTTCTTCTCGCTCTCAGCTTTTTAATCACCTGTTCATCAGAAGTCAAGCAAGCCAAATGCATGCCACCTATTCCTTTGATAGCAATTATGTTTCCTTGATTCAGGAGCCCTGCTGTTTTCTCTATTGGATTGTCAACTTGTATTCTGTTCCGTTCATTATCAAATAAGGTTAGTTCTGGTCCACATGTATGACAAGCAACAGTCTGCGCGTGATACCGCCTGTTTAAAGGATTTTTATATTCTTTCGTGCATTCCTTACACATTTCAAACGAGGACATGCTAGTTGCAACCCGATCATAAGGAAGCTTCTCTGTTATTGTGAATCTTGGACCGCAATTAGTACAAGTAATGAACCAATAATCATGTCGCCTGTCCTTTTTATCGCGTAGTTCTCTGAGACAGTCACTGCATACGCCTACATCTGGAGGTATTGAAACCATTGGCTCGCTTTGTGCTGAACTCTCAAAAATTTTGAAATTGTTGAACGTTCCAAGCTCTTTCTCACTAACTGACACATCATCGAGTTTGACTAAAGGAGGATGCTTTTCCTTCAAGTAAACAAAAAACTGGTTGATATTCTTTTTGTCTCCATCAAGAACCAGTTCCACACCATTGGACGTGTTCTTGACATAGCCATTAAGTTTGAACTGGCTTGCAAGCCCATAAACAAAAGGCCTGAAACCAACTCCTTGTACTGTTCCTTTGATTATTGCCTTGACCTGCACAAGTTATATTTAGCAGACACTGCTTAAAAAAGTCACTTTAGACAAAAACCTGCAAAGTTTCTCCTCTACTTTTTTTTACCGGTGTGATAATAAACGCGTTTTGTAGGATCGTAAGATTTTTTCCACCGTTTGTATCTTCGACCACGTTCCCACTGCTGTAATTTTGGTATGTCTGGATGTCTCTTCACGAAACCAGTTTCTACAAGCGTCTTCAAGTGTCTACGAACACTAGCTTTCACGAGCGTTTCTGTGGTCTTAAAAACAAGCTTTTCTCGCTTTAATTCCCCTACTTCCTTTTTGATACTGAGTTCTTCAATAGCATCATCAAAAGTTTTATCAATTAAATGACATGCAATCTCTGAAACAAGCAGAGGCTTTTTTCCCTCTCCGTAAGTAAACTCAAAAAGAATTTCATTAACCTTTTTTGTGGTCGTCCTGTGTAAAATTTCACGCCCGATATGATGCTTGATCTTGATGAGAAGATCATTACTTATCTCTTCCATTGTTTATACTCCTCCAATAGTTATGTGCGTGTTAAAACTCCCTGCTCTCAGGCCTTAACGAGTTTTAACAGTGTAAGTAATGTATCATAACATAAAAGAATGTTTTTAAAATAACTTTGCTTAGGACATTCCCCAAAAAAATATTCCTTGGACGACAGTCGAATATGGAAAAAAGGGAGTTATAATCAAAGAGATTAGCCCATATGACTAGTTATAAATTATGACAAAAAGACTATTGCAACATGAGTAGGTCTTACTGCCAACAAGAAGAGATATCACAAATAGATACAATTAAATTGATATTTGACATAAGAAAGATGAAGAGTAATATTAGAAGATGTGATTAAAGTGAAAGAAAGCGATGTTAGAATTCCATTGGATGTACCAGAACAAATGAGAGACAATTATGTTAAGAATTTTATGGAAGCAACTAAAGCAACTGGCAGACTTATGTTGTATGCAGGAGACCAAAAGGTTGAACACTTGAACAATGACTTCTACGGAGAAAACATATCTGCAGACGATAACGATCCAGAGCACTTGTTTCGTATCGCAAGCAAAGGCACTATAGGCGTCTTTGCCACACAATTGGGTTTGATTTCAAGGTATGGCATGGACCACAGAAATGTCCCTTACCTAGTCAAACTTAACTCAAAAACTAATCTCATAAAGACTGCGCAGAAAGATCCGTTAAACAACCAGTTGTTTGATGTAGACCAAGTGGTCGAATTCAAAGAGAATTCAGGTTTAAGAATCCTTGCCGTGGGTTACACCATATACCTAGGCAGTGAATACGAACATATAATGCTAGCTCAAGCAGCTAACATAATCCACAAAGCCCATGCTAATGGCCTTCTGGTTGTGTTGTGGGTTTATCCACGTGGTAAAGCTGTTAAAGATGAAAAAGATGCACACTTGATTGCTGGAGCAACCGGTGTAGCTGCATGCTTAGGAGCAGACTTTGTTAAAGTCAATTATCCTAAGAAAGAGGGCGCTGATTCTGCGAATATCTTTAAGGAAGCTGTTGAGACAGCAGGTAGAACCAATGTAGTGTGTGCTGGAGGATCTTCAACAGATGTGCGAAAATTCCTACAGAGACTACATGATCAAATCCACATCAGTGGAGCTAAAGGTAATGCAACCGGAAGAAACATCCATCAAAAACCGCTTGAAAATGCTGTGAGGATGTGCGATGCCATATCAGCCATAACTTTCGGAGACCAGTCAGTTGATGAAGCACTCCAAGTCTATGAAGGAAAGAAGAAGCTGAAGTTATAAACATGTAGCAAAACATAAAAAGAGTAGTTGGTGCTACTAGGCTTTGCTTAGTGATTTCCGAGAAAGTAAATAGCTTTGGGTTGTCCCACCTTTTAACGGTTAAGGATGCCCACTTTATTAATTTTCAGAGCCAGTTTTAGCATGTTCATACTGCAAAGTTTTTAATCCATTCTGGTTCTTCTGGTGGGCTTTCTTGAAGTATTTCGCGCCATTTTTCGTCTGTCAGCCTGTCATTCATCGGTTGCTTAAACTCGTAGTATGAGAGTACAGGTCCTGCTCCAACAAAGATGTTTCCGTTTGGGACTTTGTATGCGACCACAATCATTTTCACGTATCCTACTCCTTCTTCCAGGACGTTCAGGCTGTTGCCGTCTGTGTGCACATCAGCTATTATTGTGGTTTTTTTGGCTTTGTCGTCTACTCCTTGGATAACTCCATTCAATTGGTTTCCGAAGTTCTTTATGAAGTCGTAGTCTTCGTCTTCCAGTTCCTTGTTTTCGAGTTCTTTTTCTGACAGGTCCAACAGTTTTTCAAGTATCGTTTCAAGGTTGTCCAGCCTGCTTTTTGATTTTTCGTCAAGAACTTCTCTTTCGTCTAGACCTTGGTTTGTCATGCGCGTCAGAGAGAGCAGCCTCGCGTAAAATTCTGGTACTGGCTCGACATATCCTACTACTCGTGGTGGGGTTGGAGGCATGCTCGTGCCGGCCATTGTATAGCTTTGCTTTGCGTATAGTATTGTGTCGTGTCGTAGTTCTGCCCAGGAAGCGAGTGCTGTTGTCATTTCTTTTTCTTGCCATGCAGTGGTTTGCATGAACGTTGGGTATCCTTCATCGTATTCTTTCAGCAAGGGTTTTAGTGCGTACAGCCATGCCCAGTAGAGATTTTGGTTCCAGTCTTCTTCTGTGAACGAGTTGAATTCTTCTTCCAGTTCCCCATACTTGCCCGTGTAATTAACGTAATTAGAGTCATCAAGTTCATCGAGCAGTTCGCGCGCTCTGGCTGATCCGAGAAGAGCCATGACGTCAAGTCCTCTTGGGAAACCTCTGATTGGGCCTGCGTCGCTCATTACTTTTGTGAACGGTTCTTTATCGCCTTGGTAGTTTCCAACGTAAGGGAATACAAGGTTTTGGAACATGTAGGAGTCTGGAATGAATCGCTGTCCCATCATTCTGAATCCTTTCGTGCTTTCCAGGCATTCATCTGCTTGTTCAGGATTGAACGGAGGCAATATTATGCAGTTTCCTGTCCCTCCGTATATTTCAGGAGTTTGGTATTCTGCTAGTTTTGCTTTGAGTTGGCTTGTGCTTTCAGCATTAAGTTTTGTTGGTTCAAAAGTGCCTCCAAAAACATGGTTTATTGCTTCGTTGTATTCGTAAGGTCCTAGATCATCGGAGAATCCTACATAAAATGAGGTCACGTCATAAATGCGGTCCCATTTTGTAAGTTCTGTTTCGTGATTTTTTAGGTAGTCTGCGTTCATGGCTGCTGCCATTGTTTGGAGTCGAGCTTCTTCTTCTGTGACCAGACATTTGTCTTCGCATCCTTTCAAGAGGAAGCTGATTCTTCCGTACCACATCATTGCTTTGAAATAGTTTTTGAGTTTTTCCGAACGAGTATAGTGTCCTCTTGGTATGTATTGGGAGTAGTCTTCTTTGTAGGTGAATATTGGTGATTCTATGAATCCTTGGTGCGCTTCTATCAGCGCGAGTTCTTTCTCTACGTTTTCTTTGACTGTGTTTGGTATTTCAAAAGAGTATTCGTCAAGGTCTTCTTGTGTGAAGTATGGAAAGTCTTCGTGATAGTCGGGATTGCATTCGTATTCGTCTCCTTCACAAAGCTGGTTTTCTGTTGGTTTGAGCAGTTCTATTCCTACGGAAAGATACGCAAGGTTTTTTTTGGCTGCTTCTTTGATTTCGCCTTCGCTTGTTTCATACTCTTCTTGCGCGTTTTCTTGGAGTGCTTTGCTTACGTCCCATATTGCGTCATAAAATTCTCTTTCTTCTATTATTCTGAGTGTTTCATCAAATTGTATGTGGTATAAGTGCAATAGCGAGTCAGTGGTTATGAATATTGGTACTTCTTCATCTTTGAGTTTTCCGTATGGTGTAGTAATGTGATTTTGATTGTTGCTGAATGGATAATCGATTATTACGAAACCGTTTTCTTCCAGTTTTGAAACAGCTTCTGAGCTTAATTCTATTTTACTCGTGAAATCATCGTAGTTGTATACATCTCCTCCACCTAAGAGACCTCCTGTAGTTGATAGGGGTAAGTCATATTCAGGTATTTGTTCATCAACGGTTGTTTCTATCGGGGAATAAAAGTCCACGAAAGAACCTGCAGTGACAGTCTCAGCTTTTTTGCAAGTACAACTATCTGTGTCGCAGATTTCTCCTTCTGAACAATCATTATAATCCGCACATTCTGCTCCGCATTCTTTTAGGCAAGGCCAAACACCAGTTAATCCAGAACATGCAACGCATTTTCCTTCTTTGCAACACTGTGGGTATCCTCCTTTTGGAAATCCTGTACCCTCTTCGTAACATTTGAATGGACATTCTTCATCAGTTTCACAGTTTGTTATGGGTGTTTCCACACAATCATACTTACATTTTCCTTCTTCACAGCTCCAGACTCCGGGACATTTCATCGGCGCGGGCAAATCTTTGCAGTCGTCAGCTGTTTCACATTTAGGTTCATCAGTACATCCGATTAGAAGGCTGGCAAGTATTGCTATTATCAGTATTCCAGATAGTGCTTTAGTGTTCATTCCATCAACTCTATAGAATAGAAAGGAAAGAATCATATTTAAAGTTTTTTGATGTTGGGAAACTAGGAACTATAGATTCATGTCAAAATTTGAAACTATTGTTTGGTTCATTTCCAAAAACCTAAATTTCCGCGGAAATGCACTGCCGCAAAGCTTGCTGCGAAGTTTTGTTAACATCGCAATTAAGAGAAGAGGGAAAAAGTATTCAGTAAGGAAGAATAAAAATTAAAAAGAAAGAGCTATTTATTTAATGTCAAAAATTGCAGTTGTTCCGGAGAATAAATCAAATTTGTACATATATTTTAAATCTGTTGCATCACTTGGAACAAGATAAGCAATTTCTCCTCTCTTTTTCATTCCGGGTAAAACTTCGCCATCTTTAAAAGATTTATCTAATGCAACTAAACCTTCAAAATCAAGGTCATAGTTATATCCCTCTTGGTCGGTAATCGTAGTTACGCCCAATGTGCTTATTATCTGAGTTTTATCAGGTAAAATATTTTCAACAGTTAGATCAACAACTGCATATTCTTTTCCAGATGGTGCTTCTGCAACCAAAAACTCATTATCTTGTTCATCAATTTTTGAAACAAATCTCACATTGTTTACAGTAACTTTAAGTTCATTATCAGTAGCGGTATCACCTACATTAAATGTTTCAGTTTTAGGTTGTTCTGGTGGCAATTCTGGTTCAGGAGGAGCAATTGTTTCGTTTTCTGATGGAAGTTCTGCACCATTCGGTGACGATTCAACTTTTGAGGGCGGGTTGTATTCAGTATCACTTGTACAACCACTCATTAGAACAACTGCAACAAGTAAAAGAGCAACAAGACCAAAGTAAAATTTTTGATTTTCCATTTTGAAACCCACCTATAATCAACTATTCAATTATGTGTTAAACAATGTATTTAACTAGGCCTATTTTCCACCCAATTCCACAATTGAACTTAGCAAGCATTAAGCTGGATAAAACGCAAAATCGTACCTATTTCTGCAGCAAAGTTTAAAAAGAGAAGTTGGCGCTACTAGGACCAGTATAGTGGCGCTGGGGAGTATGAAAACGCCATGGCAGGGCGCTAAAGTTTTCTAAATCTTCTAGAAGATCAGGTTCTTTTGGAGTTCTTCCAAAGCCTCCGGCTTGCCGAAATACCCGAAGTCTTTCTTGAGTATGTCGTCTATCCAGTAAACTTCTCCGTCGTAAGCGAAATGCATCAGTTCTCCGATAACTTTCTTGTTCTTTGCTGAGATGAACTTCAGGAACGCATGTCTTTTTCCCTCATGCTCGAAGACTCTCACAATCTCTATTTTTCCTGCCATAGTGCTCATCGCATATCTAGCTGTCTTTGGGAGACCATTCATATCCCTTCTAGCGTCTTCGAAGGCTTGAGAGCCCCTCAGGAAGGGCACCCTGTGGTGCATGGCTCCCCTAACTGGCCTGCATTGGAAGAAGTAGTAGGGAGTGACTCCACTGTCAATAAGTTTCTCGAAAAGTTCTTTCAATGCCTCTGCGCTGTCGTTAACTCTGTCCAAGAGGACTGCTTGGTTGTATATTTTCACTCCACTTTCTGTGAGAGTGTTTATTGCTTTCACTGCTTCGTCGGAGATTTCTCTTGCGTGATCGAAGTGGGAAACTAGATAGATTCTTTTTCTTGATTTTGAATGCTCTGCGAGTATGGAAACCAGTTTGGGATCAGTGTTTATCCTTGATGGAAGATAGGAAAGCACCCGGCTCCCAATGCGTATTACCTTGATGGAAGAGATTTTTCTGAGTTCTGATAGCATGTAGTCGATTCGTTGGTTGTTTAGTATAAATGGGTCTCCTCCTGAGATGAGGACATTGTTTATCTCTGGATGTTTCTCAAGGTATTGAATGGCTTTGTTGAAGTCTTCCACCGATTCTGTCCCTTCTTTTCCTACATGCCGCCTCCTGAAGCAATACCTGCAGTAAGAAATGCAAGTATCTGTTGCTTTCAAAAGAGCTGTCGGCTCGTACTTGTGTTGGAGGCCTTTCAGCTTGGTGTTGAGTTTTTCTCCGCTGGTGTCAGGGCTGCCTGTGGAAGAGAACTCGTCTGCTAACGGAAATACAATCCGGATTAGGGTATCGTCCGGATTCTCCCAATTTATGAGATTTTCGAAATGGGGAGTTATTCTCACAGGGTATAAGCTGTCGATTGCAAGCATGTCTTGTGGGGAAATGTTGAGTGACGCTCGGAGAGCAGGGTATTTATCCAAGATGCCTCTAGCGTCAAGGCTTTCGCATAGCTCTTCCTGCCACTCCAAGAGAACTTCCGCTTCACTATCTGTGACGCTTTTCTCGTCGCATCCATGATATACTCTACTTTTTTGGACTTTCAAATCTCCCATTTTACCCTACCTAAAAGCAAATCTCCCCATTTTTTTATCATTGCAAAAGCATATAAGCAAGTACAATTAAATAGTATATACTAGTGCATAGTAGATGAGAAGTATGGAAAACCTGTCAATGTACCTGGGAATAACCAACCAGCAATTCGACGTCCTGAACACAATAATCAGTCTGGAGGAAGGAGGCGAAATAGCCACACCCAAAAACATAAACAAAAAGTATGCTTATAACTATGGCAAAAGAATCCAGAACCCGAACTTATTCTCCATACTCAAAGAGTTAATGGAAAAAAATGTAGTTGTTCGTCCAAGTCCTGCAGATTACAGGTCAAACATTAAAGGCATAAAGCAGATACTCCAGGCCAAAGATGGGCAAATGAAGAAAGAACTTAAAGAATTTGAATCCGTGCTTGAAAAAACGACAGAGTACTTCAAGAAGATAGCCGATGAAGGTATCGCTCCCTTCGTCAAGTTTCTCACATACGAGCCCATGCACAACAGCTCGGCCAAGAAACTGTCCACTGCAACACACTATTGGAGCGTTACACCATTTCCATACATGTCATACACTCCAACGGTTGCGAGCCACATTGGAATCCACGACTATCTTGACGTCCTGATAGAAAGGGGTTGTAAAACCAAAGAGCTACCAATAACGTATTTGACTAACCTCGAAATAGAAAGCCCTTACCTGAACGCCCTCAATTTCCACAAGAGCAAGAAAAAAGCATACAGGGCAACAGAGGCAACCTTGGACAGGCTTTCTAACCAAATAGCACTTTACGAAAACCTTGAAGTGAGATTTCTCGAGCGACCCTTCGGACTTGACATAAACCTAATGGAGCAAGAAGACTTCTCTGAACTCTTTCTCGCCGTGAGGGATGAAAACGGCTTGCTGAAAGGTGGACTCTACATAAAAGGCCCCAGCATTTCAAGCGCCTTCCTCTCGGACATGAAAGATCGTTGCCAGAGAGCGAAGAGGCTACACGGCGAATATGCTGAAGAAATGATAAGTTCCGCCAAAGAGCGTCTCAAACAGAAGTACGGGAAATAAAAAGCCCTGGGAGAGTGTGAGCTCAGCATGCCAATCTAGTTGGCGCTAATACTACATAGGCTAGTGGCGCCTGGGGGTGCTGCTAGACCTGGACTAGTAGCGCCTGATTTCCGCGGAAATTATTTTTTATTGTATTTTCTGTCAAGAGACTTATAATCAGTCGGCTCCGCATCTGTATAGGCAAAATGAGGGCAGTCTTTTTCCAAGCAAGTATAGTTGGGAATGTTCTTGCAGTAAGATGGTTTTCTTGGTGTCCTATAGTTAGAGTCATAATCATCGTTCTTAGTTTTTGTGAAAGAACCGTCCTTTTCCATTAAGTACATATACTTGTCTTTTTTCGTGCTCCACTTGCGGGAGCAGTATGCTTCAAGGATTATGTGAGTCCAAGGCATGAAAATCACTTTTTGTATCCAAATTTTTTGCTGTACTTTTTGTGATCCATTATTTCCACAACAAAAGCGATTATTTCTATCTCTTGTTCTCCTTCAGTCAAGGAGTAGAACATTCTCCAAAAGTGAGGTAGATTGACCCAGAACAAGTTGGTTAGCCCATACTTTCTCTTATATTCTGCGGGTATTTTTGACTTGCTGATTGGTTGGCCGTAATGGAAATTTGCTTTTATCAGTTCTACTTTTTTATTGATTGCTTCAAATATCTGTTGTTCTTTAGTTCTTTTTCCAGAAGGAGTTTTGCCAACTTCCTTGTTCAAGTATGTGTATACTTCTTCTGCATCAGGAGACAGTTTCACCCTAACTGTTTTCATAACTCAAGCCCCTTTCTTGACGCAGCTAACAGCTTTGAGTTTGTGTTGTGTATCCAGGTAATGCCTTTAATGCTTACAGCAATTTTGTTGCTCTCCTCCAGGTATTCTAATATGGGTATGAGTGTGTTATGGTTTACCTTGCGTGGGAGAAGTTTCTTTAATTCAGCAATGGTTATCACTGATTTGTCCGAATCTTTTATTGTTTCTTCCACCATTAGGATGGTATTCAATGTTGGTGAGTGCAACACCTTTTGCATAGTTTCCGTAGTCATAATTAACAGTTACATTTATGTAACTAAATAGTATATAAAGATATCTATTGGGTTGAGGGTGCTGCTAGACCAGGACTAATAGCGCCTCATTTCCGCGGAAATTATTTTTCAATTTAAAGAACGAAAACCTTAAATATTTAAACATATTAAACATAACACACATAATAAACGTAAAGGGTGGAAAAAATGAGTAGTCTAACATTATCCGTTTCCGAAGAAATCAAACGTGAAATGGAAAAATTCCCGGAAATAAACTGGTCAGCAGTAGCCAGAGAAGCAATCAAACAAAAAATAGCAATGCTCGAAAAAATGAACAAACTCCTCGCTGAAAGCGAGCTCACCGAAAAAGAAACTTTGGCATTCGGGAAAAAAGTCACGAAAAAAGCCGCCAAAAAGTATTGATGTCTCCTACATGGAACTAATACTAGACGCAAACATCCTCTTCTCAGCACTGCTAAAATCAGGCCTGACAAGAGAACTCATGCTTAACTCAGAACTAATTCTTCACACTCCAGAATTCATTCTTAGCGAATTTTTCAAGCATATTGAAGAACTAGAAGGAAAAACACACTTGAACAAAAAAGAACTAAAAGAACTAATGGTGGAACTTTTAACCCACGCAAAAGTCAAAGTAATTCCAAAGGACGAGCTAGAACCGTTCATGAGCGAAGCAAAAAAAGTCTCCCCAGACCCAGATGACGCTCTCTACTTCGCAGCTGCCAATCAGCTGTTTCTCGGTCCTCATGCCTCAGAGCTTCTGCTCAAAGTACTATATAAAACTTGGCGCTATTAGGCTGAGTAGTAGAGCGCTGGGGGCGAGATTGCGAACATCCTTCCCCTAGCAGGAATCAATAACGTGGATAGGATGCTCAGTTAGACCTGCCCGTGTTGCTGGAACGCCTTCTTGACCGCTTGCCGCCACGTTTTTTATCACTGCGTCGACCGGAACCACTTCCCGGCGGTTTTGAGTGACCATCCTTACGCTGACCGGAACCACTTCCCGGCGATCTTGAACGACCGTCCTTACGCTGACCGTAACTCCTCTTCCCTGGTCCGCGACCTTGCGGCGCGATGCGTCCTTTGATGCGCTGGAACGAGATTTCCGGGATGTTTGGCATCTGTTCTTCTGCTATGTCGAATTTATATGCTCTGAGCACGTACCGAAAATTGTTCTGGTCGGCATTGCCGACAATGTTTATGGCTCTTCCCGCTTCTCCGGCCCGGGCAGTCCTTCCAATCCGATGTATGTAGTCTTTGGGGTCGCGCGGGATGTCATAGTTGTAGATGTGCTCTACGCCCTTTATGTCGAGGCCTCTCGCGGCGACGTCTGTGCAGACCATCACCTGAACAGTGCTTGAGTGGAAAGCCGAAATCGTTCTACTCCGTCTCGATTGAGTGTGCCCACCATGGATTGCCTGTGACTCCACACCATTCAGCATTAGATTGCGCTGAACTCGGTCGACGTTCCTTCGCGTGTTGCAGAAGACCATTACGAGGCCGCCGCTGTGCTCCTGTTTTATCAGGTGGACGAGCAGCGAGAACTTCATGGGGTCAGGGACAACGTAGAAGACCTGTTTCAGTTTTGATGGGTCGACAAAGCTTTTAGCGGCGACGTTGACAGGATTGCGCATGTGCTGCTTTGATAGCCGCCTGACCTCGTTGTTCATGGTCGCGGAGAAAAGCAGGGTCTGTCTATCCCGTGGGCATCTGGCCGTGATCTTCTCGACGTCGCGGATGAAGCCCATATCAAGCATCCTGTCCGCCTCGTCAATGACAAGCACTTTCACCGATGACAGGCGGATGGTGCCCTGCGAAAGGTGGTCGAGCAAACGTCCAGGTGTGGCCACCACGACCTCCGCTCGCTTAAGTGCCTTTACTTGCCGCTTGAATCCTACGCCTCCGATGATTTCGGCGACTACAAGTCTTTTGTGCGAGGAGAACAGCCTCACCGCTTTCGCGACTTGGTCGGCCAGCTCTCGTGTCGGAGTGAGAATGAGCACTTGTATGCCAAGGCCAGCATTGGTCTTGTGGACGAACGCCGAGGCGAATGCGAGCGTCTTGCCTGAACCGGTGGCGGACATAGCGATGACGTCCTTCCCGGCCAGCCCGGGCGGTATGGCCTTCTCTTGTATTTCTGTGGGTTCGGTGAACCCTTGCTTCTCGATTATCGCCAATAAATCCTCGTCGATACCGAGTTGTTTGAAATTGTTCATAGTGTCAAATCTCCATTGTTCGGGCGTGGCCGGCCTGAAACAGCGTTGGGTTGCTGCTAGACCAGGACTAATAGAACCATTATCAGAATCAATTAGTTCATCACAAGTGATCATAAATTTGATGCCATTCTATTAATTACCAATTGCAAAAATTAAGCAGAAAGGGTTATAAAAAGCTTTGGGGTCATTTAAAATATTCATAGCCCAAATTGCGTAAGCACTAGGAAACACCCAACAAACAATACGTATAAGGTTAAACTTTTAGTCTTTGTTTTACGTTGTCGTTTGGATGTGGATATTGTCCTGTGCCTTTGTATTTTTCGGTGTGTATTGCTTGTTTTGGACAGTGGTTGTAACAAGCCCAACAGCCACAGCAAATGTCATGAGAAAAAACAGGTTTGGGTTTAAGGTGCACAGCTCCAGAAGGACAAACTTTCTCGCACGTTCCGCAAGCAATGCAAAGATTTTCATCTGTTTTTTGTTTGCCCATGTCTTCTTTTGCTTTTGTGCGTGGCATTTTAGGTAGGAGAGAATTCAAAAATCCAATCTTTATTTTTTCATTTTCAGGAGTTTGGCCTGCTTTAATGGTTCCTAAGAGAATGTCTAACCTAGAAATAAAGTCATTGAATTTTTTTATGTCTTTTGGTTTCGGAGAATTATCAAAAGGCATTCTTCGATTCCGCATAGGAGGATAACTCTCAGGAGTATGCAATGAATATCCGGATAGAACATTGAATCCATTAGTTTTGGCTTTGTCCGCAAAACCTTGAAGTGTACGACCAGATAGGAACCCACACGTGTTGAAAACAAACGCATTCTTGTTGGATTGTGGTGGAATTTTATCAAAGAACGAACAGAAGTATTGTGGAATATCACCAAAATCGGCAAACGTAGCAAACCCCACAACATCATATTTACTGAAGTCAGGAACTTTATTTTTGACTATGTCATAAAGTTCAAAATCGACGTTTTTTATCTTGCTTTTGAGATATTGACAAGCTAGTAAAGTGTTCCCAGAGCCAGAATAATAACAAATAATTCCTTTCATTTGAATCCCCCAATAAATTAAGGGTTAAGAGATTAATATTATTTGTGTGATGGCACAGGAAGAACTGCTAGACCCGGACTA
>JAIOSL010000047.1 GCA_021107635.1 archaeon
AAAACGCTTTGCTAGACGTAGATTATCGCGGAGCCAAAGGAGCTCTGATCCACATTAGTGGAGGACCTGATTTGACTTTAGGAGAAGCTAACGAAATTGGTGAGCGACTTACTGAAGCAATTGATCCAAGCGCACAAGTCATCTGGGGATCCAGAGTAGTGCCAGAATATGAAGGTAAGATAGAAGTAATTAGTATCTTTACTGGAGTACAGAGCCCGCACATTCGAGGAGTAAAAAGAGACTTTACTGCACAACCAGAAGAAATGAAAGCAGACCTTGGAATAGAGCTTATTTAGGCTGACAACACCGTCCTCTAGTTTCTAGAGGACCTTTTCTTTTTTTGAAGTTAGGAAATCAAACCCACTTTATTCTGTTTAACCACTCTTAAAAGTTAGAGCGTAGCGCAGAGTCAGCTCTCTTATGAAAGCTTTGAATCATTTACTTTTCAGAAGAGGACTGCTCCGCCTACGTAGAGAAACAAAGGAAGCATGTTAACCAGAATGAACAGTATTATGAGGGTACTTATAGCTGCAAATGCTATCTTTGCCTTTTTCTTTCCGATCATTTCTTCTAGAGCTGATTCTGCCATTAGTCCTCCATCCAGGATAAACAATGGCAAGAGGTTCATCAGTCCGACTACCAGGTTGAAGAATAATAGGATTCCTAAAAAGTCAAGTCCTACCCAGAGCAGTGAGACTTCTAGTGGCATGGGTTCATATCCTTGTTCTAAATCAGTTATTCCAAGCTGTGCGTTTTCATTGAGCGGAATTATAAAATCTCCTTTGTCTGTTTGAAATAGCATGGCTTGTCCTTGCTGGACAGTTGCGTTGAATGCACTAGTAAAGTTTTTGACTGTGCGCGTTTCTGTTCCATTGATTGCAAATAATTTTAGGTAAGGCTTTTCTTTGAAGAATTTGTCGAAGTAGTTGGAGGAGTCTTGAGGGTCTTCTTTGAAGTGTTCGCTCATTGCTGTATGTGCGGGAGTGTCTTCTGCTACTCCAAGAAGCCGAACTTGTGAGTAATAGGAGTTAAAATTGGTTCCAGTGCTTATTAGTATTGGAGAGACAACAAATGATAAGAAAAGGAACAGCAGCAAAGCAAGAGAGTAGTTGGCCATTGAGCCTGCTGCAAAGACTCTAAGTCTTTGCCTTAAGGGTTTTTTCAGGAGTTCTTTTTCGTCTGGTTCAACAAAAGCGCCTACTGGAAGGAATCCGAAAAAGATTAGTCCTGCATCTTTTACTTTGATTTTTGCTAGCCTTGAGAGGATGCCGTGTGATGTTTCATGTATGAAAAGCAGTATTGGGAATGCAAACCATCCGTACCAAGCAATGACTAGAGGGGAACCTGCAATTTTTACTCCGGGAATTGCCGGTCCGACTCCTGCATTTACTGTCTGGCCTAGCAAAAGATTTTGTGCCACCCAAAACGCGCTTAGTCCGAGTATGAGAGTGAACATTCCTGAGAATCCGAATAGGAATAGTAATGCTACTAATAGCATGGTGTATTCTTCTGGTACTAGCGGTGAGCGTACAGAACCAACAGTGAACAGGAATAGCGCGCCTAGTATGGAGTAGATTATTCTTTTGTGTATGGGTTGTTTTTTCAGGAAGTACATTGCTCCGAGGAAGCCAAAGCCTAGTATGATTCCAAGATCTGCGAATGCGTTCCAAAATCTTGGAGCTCGATTTGCTATGTTATCGAGCATTGAAATGCCTCGTTTGGATCTTAGCATTAGGAGGGGTCCGATGATTTTAAGTCCTTTTATTTTGTCTAGGGAGAAAAGTTTTCCAAACACGAATTTGACTAAAATGTATGCTATAGCTGCTTGAATAAGCCCAATAAGTATTAGCTCAAAAAATGTTAGTTCTATCATAGGCTTAAACTTTATTTCCGCAAGGTTTTTATTCGTTGCGGATTGAATTTAGTATATGAGAGAAGAGGTTTCTTTGACCAAACTGGTTCCTGGGACTGTTGTTGGAACAATTATTGGAGGTGTAATTCTTTTTTTGGGTTACAGGGAGTATATTCAATCAACTAATGCTGCTTTGCTTGCTGGTGGTGGAATTCCTGATCCAACGATGCTCTTGCTTTTTATGGCAGGAGGGTTGTTTGTGGGTGGACTTGCTGCTGCATTGTTGGTTAAAGGTGGAAAAGAAAGTTTGACAAAGTGTGTTCTTTCTTCTTTGGTCGCTGGCTTGTTAATTTCAGTTCTTTTCACGGTTCTTGCATTTTTGCAGATTCCTGCAGAGGCTGCTGCCATGTTAACAGAAAATGATGTGTTTTTACTCGAGGCAGTAATGGTCTTTTTTGCAATGAGCTTTATGTTTTTAAGTGTGTTAGGTGGTTTAGTCGGAGCGATTGTTACAAAGTCTACGGACTCGTTTTTGATTGATGTGTTAAAGGAGACTAGGAAGGCTTTAACTGTTAAGATGCTTGTTCCTTTCTTAGTGTTTTTGTTTGCTCCTACAGCAATATTGTTTGGCTTGTCTTTTGTGGCAAGTGATTTTCTTGCAGCTGGAAGTGATCCAGAATTATATGTTTTAGGAATCACGTTAGGTTTGATGATTTTGTATCTTGGGTTTACTGCTTTTGCGATTACCGGAGTTATTGATGGAATGCTGAAAAAGAAGAAGACTATGCAAGAAGCTTTTGTTGATGCAATAAAGCAGAGTAAACAAGTTCTTGTTTCAACGTTCTTGTTTTTAGCGTTAGTACCGATTGTTTTAACCATTATTTTACCGATGCTTCAGTTATCATATATGTGGGTAATGGCTTTGGTTTGGATGTACTTGATTTTCGTTAGTTTTTCGAGTGTAGTTGCATTCACGAAGAAAAAGTATGTTTATTGTGCCGCTGACAGTATTGATTTTGTTAAAAAGAATTTCCTGCCTGTGCTGACTTTTTATCCTACAATAACAACTGGCTTTGTTTTAGTTGGTGGACTAATAGCACTTTTGCCATTAGGTGGTTTAGGTGAAGCTGGAGAGATTACTAGCGGTTTGTTGATGTCAGGAGTGGTTGCTTTGTTCTTGTTTGTTCTAATAGCAAGCCAAACCGCGTTTTATTCTAAACTGTCTGAGGGAAACAAATGAAAAAAGGTATTTCGCCTGTAGTAGCTACGGTAATCTTGATAAGTGTTGCTGTTATTTCAGGCATAATGGTTTATTGGTGGGTAATGAGTTTAGATCATACTTCAGCAGGAACTGCTCAAGAACCATATAAAATAGATGTACTTCCAACAAACTGGACTACTGGCACGTTCACAGTAAGAAACGCAGATCATAGAGATATGTCAGCAGTCACTCTATACATAGCTGGTAATGATTCCCGGACTTGTCCGATGAGTTCTTTGTCCGCTGGAAGCACATATAATTGTACTTTTGGCAGTGGCCTTAGCGGCACTGTAACAATCTACGGTAAACGCGTGGATTCAGTAACTTTGTATCACTAACGTTTACGTATTCTGGCCATATCTCCAAGAGTAAATTCTTCTTTACTGGATTTGTTTAAGGAAATTTTACTTTCTTCCGCAGGTACCAACAGCTTTAACCTAAGCACTCGCTCTAACTTACGCGCAAGTGCTTCTGAAGGATGCATTTTATGAGTTTCCAAACGCCTGATGATACTTTCTGATTCGTTTATTTTCTTGCCTAGTTCTTCCTGCGTTATTCCCATTTTCTCTCTGTTCTGATGAATCAACAAGGCATAATTTTCCACTAAATCCAATCTTTTTTCTTCTCTTCGCACATACCTTTTTGGTGCGAATGACCGTACTACAGTGCCATAACGAGCACATTTATCGCAGACTTTCATCCTAGAGCCTTCTACAGAAATCGTCTGTGGCTTGTAGGTATTATCCCCACAAATCTCGCACTTCACAATATGTATTTAGTACATAACTAATATAAATCCATTTTCTGTTAGATGATTAATGCATTTAGACAGTAAAGTAGGACAATTGTTTCCGGGCATAGCTTTGGCAATAACTAAAATTGAAGGAATGCAAATAAAAAAATCTAAAAAAACCGAAGTGCGATTGCCTTACACGCTGAACGAACTAGATTCAATAGAACGACTGAAAGCCTATAAGAGTTTTTTCTGGAAAACAGGAGTAGACCCCCTGCTAATAAAGCCACCACAAGAAGCCATGATAATAAACGCTTTGAAAGAAGGAAAACTTTCTACAGCCAACTCTCTCTTAGATGCAACACACTTAGTCTCAATACGCCACAGGATTCCATTAATCGCATTAAACTCTAAAAAAATAAGTTCTGGTCTAGTAATCCGAATGGCAGGCAAAGGAGAAGAATTTAATTCAAAACCAACGCGCTTGAAAGGCAAAGAAGTAGTCCTAGCAGACAAAGAACGCATACTAATGCTGTACCCTTATGAAAAAGCATCCGACCTAAAATTAACCCGTAAATCCAAAGAATGCTTGTTGCTAGCTTGTGGAGTACCCGGAATACAAAAAGAATTTGTCGTATCCTGTCTAGAAGCAGGATATCGAATGATAGTACAAAAGTGTGGAGGACAATACAAAGGCATTGCAGTACTTGCCAGATGATCACAGTTTTGCTGCAATCTTAATGTCTTCCCCAGTAACCGTCTTACGACTAGCGTGTCTTGCCAAGCGCAGTGCTTGCGTAGAAACATCATCAGCAAAGTCTTCTAACAATTCTGAAAGCTCTACCACAGCACTATCAGAAACACGTTTTGCACCAGCTCTACGAATGAGTCGCTCAACTGCAGCTTTAGGTAATTCTGCCATGATTTATTAAGAAAAGAGGAAGTTTATAAACCTTAGCCCAAAAACAGCCTTTTTCTGCCTTCAAAAACAGAATAGAGCACATTCCAGCCAGAACAACCAAAAAAGAGTTTCTAAGCAACTGTTTGGTGGTAACAAACCTCGGAAAGTTGGATAGCTAACCTTTAAAGCATCACTTCCGAAAAAGATAATCGTGTACATAAAACACCAATTAATCAAAGAAAACAAGATAGAAACAAGAGCCTACCAAGAAAACCTCGCTAAAAGCGCTTTAGAAAAAGGCAACACCCTTGTCGTAGCACCAACAGCTCTCGGCAAAACAATCATAGCAGCATTGGTAGCAGTAAACGTCTTAGACAAAGGAAAAGTCTTGTTCCTAGCGCCAACCAAACCACTAGCAAACCAACACCTAAAATCATTTGAAGAACTTTTGACCATTAACACACTCTCACTATTCACAGGAGAAACCAAAGACAAAGAACGCAAAACCCTTTGGCACAACTCACAAATCATTTTTGCCACTCCCCAAACCATAAAAAACTGCATCTCAAAAAACAGAATAAACCTAAACGAAGTCTCACTCCTAATAGTAGATGAAGCACACCGCGCAGTAGGAGATTATGCGTATGTTTACATAGCACAAAAATATGCGAAAATTCAAGGCTCTCACATTCTTGCTTTAACAGCATCGCCAGGCTCAACAAAAGAAAAAATAAAAGAAGTATGCGATAACCTGGCCATCCAACACGTAGAAATGAGAACAGAAGAAGACACTGACGTACAACCTTACGTGCATGAAAAAAGCATTGACTGGATTCGACTGGACCTACCGC
>JAIOSL010000024.1 GCA_021107635.1 archaeon
AGAGCTTCGGCAGGATCAATTCTTTTACTAGCAGCTTTGATCATGCTTGGCGCGTTGGTACACTTATGGATGAAACGAAAGAAGTCAAAGAATATATAAACACCTTTTGAGTTATCTCAATTGGTGTTAGTATGAATCTTAAAACGTCTCTATTTATTTTATTTTTAGTCTTAAGTACTGTTTCAGTCAATGCAGATGATTTTGACTTCAAGTGGGAAGTATTTACTGGTATCTCTGGTTATATCGGCCCGGTCACAAAGGATATAGATGGCGATGGTGTGCATGAAATATTTATGGCAGGATTAAGACACGATGCTAACAGAGCCAGATTGATAAGCATTGATGGCCTTACAGGTGGAATCAATTGGGAGACACATTGGCGTCATGGTTGGACAAGTGGACACATCCCTTGTGCAATAGCAGACTTAGATAATGATGGAAACGATGAAATCGTTTGTTCAGCAATGACTCGAACGATTGCGTTGAACACAGAAGATGGAAGTGTTTTTTGGAATGTTAGTAATCCTTCTCACTGGAGTCAATTAGCCATAGCAGACATTGATGGAAATGGTAATCCTTACGTTTATGTTGCTACTTGTAGTGATGGAGGCGGTTCTAACAGAATACTAAAGCTTAATGGACTTGATGGTTCAGTAGCTGCAAGTCATTCTTCAGGTTGTTCTTGTTATGGTGGAATTTCAATAGCAGATTTAGAAGGTGATGGTGAATATGAAATAATACTCGGAAGCAATCGTGTGCAATGCTTTGACGAAAATCTCGATCAAATCTTATGGGAAATATCTGGCATTTCATGCAGCAGTCATGCTCCCGCAATCATTGATGTGAACAATGACGGTGTGCTTGATGTGATATCAATGTATCAGAGCAGTTCTGGGCAATATACTGGCGGGATATGTGTAATCGATGGTTCAACCGGTCAGAAAATGCCCGGCAAGTGCCAATCAAACCTGGGTATCGGTGCACATGTTCAACCAGCCATCCATGATATTGATCAAGATGGCAACCTGGAATTAATCGCTTGTTTTACCACTTATCCTAAAGTATGGGATTTAGGTTCATGGACTCTGGACTGGACTTCTCCTGAAAAATGCTCTGAACCCCCAGACTTTGCGAATGTGTATGGTGATGAAAAGCTTGAGTTAATATCTCCATGTGCATGGGTCGATGATAAAACTGAGATATATGATAGCTCATACACGCTCGTAGCTGAGATTCAAGACGCCTACGGTGGTACACTTGTCCAAGATATTGATGGGGATGGGAAGAATGAGATTCTTTTCTCAAAAAACAACTCGATAAAAGCATATGAAACTCCAGCAGATGCTCCAACTCCAAGAGTGCGTACGGATACAACACATTATAGTGAGAGAAGACTGGCAGCTGGCATATACATCCCTCCAATTGGTGGTTCAACCCCACCAAACCAACCTCCTGTTTTCTCTAATGAAAATCCTTTTGATGGCCAATCCGGATTAGAAATCAATCCTTTTACTCTTAGTGTTTCTATTACAGACCCTGATGGAGATCCTATCGATTGGACAATCAGCACAAACCCTGATGTAGGAAGCTCTTATGGAACTGGTGGAAGTGCTTCCTGTAGCGTCTCTGAGCTTGATTATTCGACAACTTATGGCTGGACTGTTAATGCAAATGATGGTCAAGGAGGCAATCCAAGCGAAGTATACAGTTTCACGACACACGCAGAACCAGGAGAGGAAGATTCTTTTTATGTATCTCCAACTGGAAGTAATTCTGCTCCAGGTACTATCTCTCAGCCTTGGCAGACAATTCAACACGCAATAGACACACTCGAAGCTGGAGATACTGTATATATCATGGAAGGAGTATACACTGGTCTGAACACTCCTTGGCTCGCTAATTCCGGCACTCAAAATGCTTGGATTACTTACACAAACTATCAAAATGACGAAGTCATATTAGAAGGAACTTCGGGTTCCATGTGGAATGGTATACTCGCGTTTGATAGTCAGAATTACATACGAATTTCAAACCTTACTTTCAGAGATGCGCCTTCATTTGGGATTTTGTTTAGTAATTCAGCTGGAAGCGTAAGCAACCTGAGAGTAGACGGCTGCACTTTTTACAATTGTTCTTCTTCATCCATTTCAATCCAAGGCGGTGAAGATGAAGGCAATCAGATAGAGAACGTTGTAATTGAAAACAACACTATCACCGAATGCAGGAACGGGTGGAACCCTGAAGGCGTAAGCCAGGAAGTGCTTACACTGAAAAACGTTGATGGCTTCATCGTCAGGAACAACTACCTTTATGACAATCACCAGATAGGCATTGACACAAAAAGCGGTTCTAGGAACGGGGTAGTATACGATAATTGGATTAACAACACAGGATGGTCTTCTGGTGGTGGCACATCAGGGATATATGTTGATGCATACGATGACAATTGTTTGAACATTTCTGTCTACGAAAACTTTGTTATCGGCAACAGCACGGGTTACACCACTTCAACTGAACAAGGTGGTACTTTAACAGATATACGCGTCTTTAACAACATTTACGCGGGGTCAGGAAACGGATACCAAATCAATGACCATACAAGCGTGCCAGGAAGTCACCTCAAAACCAATTCATTGTTCATAAATAATGTTTGCGGACCAGACACAAGCATTTGTTTCCAACTCACTGATAGGGATAGCAGCTTTGACAATCTTACAATACGAAACAACATTATTGTCGGGTCAGTAGGGATAAATACTCCAAGACTAGATCTATCTCCTCATAACGTTGACCACAACCTCTTTGACATTACTGGCTACTCAGATTATTATGGAACCGACAGTGTTAACGCAAGCCCTGAATTTGTTGATTCAGCAAACTTTAATTTTAAACTGCTTCCTAGCTCGCCAGCAATAGATAACGGATCATCCAACTCTGCACCTTCAGTAGACTTTGATGGAATCGAACGCCCAAAAGGAGCTGCTTTTGATATCGGTGCGTTTGAGTACACACCAACAGGTCCAGACACGACTCCTCCTGACACTTTCATTGACAGTGGTCCTTCAGGAGATATTAATACGGATAATGTAACTTTTGTTTGGCATGGCACAGATAATGTCTCTCCTCAAGCAAACTTAGAGTACAACTACAGCCTTGATGGCAGTTGGTCCGGCTGGACATCAACCACAACAATCAGTTACACAAGTCTATCTGAAGTCACTCATGTTTTCAGCGTAACAAGCCGCGATGAAACTGGCAACATTGATACAACCCCCGCATCACAAACTTTCACCATAGACTTAACAAGCAACCCTGTCTGCGGAAACGGAGTCTGCGAAACTGGAGAAGACTCATCCAACTGCCTAATTGACTGTCCCTCAGGCAACGGAGGAGGAGGAAACAATGGCGGAGGAGATAACGGTGGAGGCGGAGATAACGGAGGCACACCTTCAAACAACTACAACATCACCTTCAACCTCTCCCAAATAGAACAAGAAGAAATCAAAGAAATCATTGAATCAGAACAAATCAAAAACGCACTAGCAGACAATGGCTACAACACCACTACAGAAGGCTTTTCAAGCAAACTTGCAGAAGCAACAAAGAATACCTATCAAGATTGCATGGCGTACATGGAGATTTATAGACCAACCACATGGACCACTCAAATAAACGTTAGCATTAAATGTGACAAAACTACTCTAAAAGATTTAGTGGTAATCGTAGACATTCCCAAAACATTCGCAGAAACCACTGACGAAATCACAGTAACAACTGATCCCACGGCAGAAGTAACCATTTTGGAAGAGGACCCACTATACAGCTTCTATCACTCAGAGCTTGCTCTAGGTGAAGCCACTTACACTTTTAACACAGAAAAAATCTTAAACCGAGATAACGTTGTCAGCGTTTGGAAACAACCCTGGTTCTTCCAGAAACCTATACTGGAAAAAGCAAGCATTTGTGGTGATGGAGTTCTAGATGAGGGTGAAGAATGTGATACCACTGCACCCCCTGGCTTCAGATGCACTGCTTGTAAATTAGAAGAAGCGTATGTTCCTCAATGTGTTAATGATGATGTGTGTACTGCTGAAGAAGACTTACTTGGAAACTGTCAAGACTGTCAATTCTCCCCAATAGTCTTCCCCAACGAACTCGCACCAGCCTTCCTCTGGATACGAGCATCAGCAGGCACAATACTACTACTAGCAGCACTAATAATGCTTGGTGCCATGTTCAGACTCTGGAAGAAAAAATCAGAAAACGGCCCAAACAATCAATAATAATATAAACCAAATCCCTGTAAGATAAAACATGCCAAGCGAAGAAGAAGAAATTATCAACTTAATCGCAGAAGAACTCCACGCAGGACGACCACCAGAAATGATAGTAGAAGAACTCGTCCAAGCAGGCCTGCCAAGAGGAGAAGCCGCGCAAGTAGTTCAAGCAGTGACAAGAGAAATTAGCGGCGGCGGAAGAGGCGGTGCGCGCAAACCCCCAAAAGGAGGCGGCATGCCATGGGTAACAGTAATCATGGTACTAACAATACTAATTCTATTATGGTTCCTCCTAAGCTAAAAACGGAAAGCATAAAAAAGACACGCTATAAAATATAGACCACGCCTCGGTGGCTCAGGGGTAGAGCACTTCCTTGGTAAGAACCCTTTTCTGTTAATACTGTCAAAAAGCGTTCACGGAAAAGGCCCAAATAGGAAGGGGTCGTGGGTTCAATTCCCATCCGAGGCTTTCTTGGTTTTAATCATGCCAAAAAGAATTAAACTTGCAAAAAAAAGAAAAGACTTTGTTAAAAGACTCACACTAGAAGGTATGGACAAAAAAGCAGCACAATACGAAGCACTAAGACTTATGAAAACTCCAGAGCATTTTGAAGCTAGGATTAATATTGCCCTCCATCAATTCCACAACCCAATAGAAGGAGTTAATGAATTTCCACATACTGAAGGACTCCAAGACTCAATCAAATTTGTCTTCAACGAAACCAAAGAAGAACTAGAAAAAGAAGGACACCACCCCCATGTAGGCAAAATAATTGTTAGAGAAGTTATTAATGACTTAATAGCAAAAAGAAAAATACATAACAGAGAATGGGACGCAACAAGAGACCAAAATCAACTAAGAGTAAAAAACATAATTCCACGAGCAAAAAATCTTCTGGAAAAACTGGAAAAACAAAGAAAAGAAACCTTTAGCGATTAAGACTTGCTCTTCTCTTTCTTAGGACTCAAAAAGCGTATGCCAAGAGGAGTCACAAACGTAGTAACAACCGACAAAAACACAAGCGAAGTAATCAATGCATTATCCAACAAACCTAAACTCATCGCAGCAAAAGCTGCTGCCAGCGTAGTCGATAATTGAGGCGTGGTTGCAACACCAATAAGCAAACCCTCCCTGCTAGAAAAACCAACTAAACGAGCAGCACTCCAACCGCTAGCCACTTTAGACACAAACAAACAAAACACTACCATGGCAGGAAGCAGTAAAGCATCTAAAGAAGCAAAAACAGAAAGATCAGTCTGCATTCCCACTATAAGGAAAAAAATAGGAATGAACAAACCATAACTAATAGTTCGAATCTTCTCCTCAACCTTACCCCTGATAGTATCACTCAAAATGATTCCTATAACAAAACCAGCGACAATCGAATGCATTCCAATAGCCTCAAAAAGCAATACAGTAGCAATCAAAACCACAAAAACAAAACGTAACTCACTCTCAAACAAATCTTTTCCACTCTTATCAAAATAATACAATTCCTGAATCCAAGGAATCAACTTCTTCAACAAAAACAAAAGCACTACAACAATCACAATATACAATTCTAAAGGAATAGGAGACTTCTGAGTAAACTTCTGCAAAATCAAAGAAAGCAAAAGCAAACTACCCATGTCCTCAAAAACCGTTGCAGTAATCAAATCCTTTCCTAAACGAGTATGCATTAAACCATTAGCTTCAAGAGAAGGAATAATCACTGCTATGGAAGAAGAAATAAACACTATGCCTAAAATCAAAGAAGGAAAAAACCCATAACCAAACATATAACCCAAGAAAAAACCCATCAATAAAGGAATAACACCATTCAAAAAAGACAAAACAAAAACATCCTTTCGCAAAGAACGAAAAGAACTCATTTTCACCTCACTACCCGCAATAAACATCAGAAAGACCACGCCAATAGAGCCTAGCAGCTCTATGGTTTCATCAGGAACAATCGGATTAATATCAAAAGAGAAAGGAAGATACATAAAACTAACCGTAAGACCCCCACCAATAATCGGAGAATGAGGTCCAATGAGAATTCCTGCGACTATCAAAGCCGTGACATAAGGCAAATTGAGGCGCTTAAACGACTCTGAAAAAAGCAAGCTTGCAGCCAAAACACTAAAGAAAGGTAAAAGGCCAGCCATTAAAAAAAGTTACAAAAACAAAGTTTTTATTACTTTCATTAAAACTACTAAAACTATTTAAACAATGCTACTAAAAAATAAAAACCAGTGCCGGCGTAGCTCAGTTGGTTAGAGTGCCAGACTCATAGGGCGGCCAAGCCGTAATCTGCCTGAGCCATCTGGAAGTCATGGGTTCGAGTCCCGTTGCCGGCACTTTTTCATACAATTCACACTTAGATTCACACAAATACAGCAAGGCTAATTGCTGTTAAAATCGAATTTAATAATCCTAACATCCAAGCACAAAACATTTATTCATGCTATGTGAATAATAAATCATGCAACTGAAGGAGAGCAGGTTCCTTGCGGACGAAGTGAATCCCGGAGACGTGATCAGCACGCTCTCCAAATCAATTCTTGTGGACGGATTCCATATTGTAGTTGACCTTGAAAAATCAAAAGGTTCTTACATGGTTGATGCAAGAACAGGCAAGAAGTACCTAGACATGTACACCTATTTCTCCACGCTTCCAATAGGCCACAATCACCCCAAACTTAAGGATAAACACTTCCTCAGGGAACTCAAAGCAGCTGCCCTTGAGAACCCGGCAAACTCAGACGTCTACACAGAGGAATACGCTGGTTTCGTCAAAGCATTCAATAAATACGCCAAGCCCAAACACATGAGATACCTTTTCTTCATAGCAGGGGGTGCCATGGCAGTGGAGAATGCAATCAAGGCGTCAATAGACTGGAAAGTAAGGAAGAACTTCTCAAGAGGTTCCAAACAAGAGAAAGGAAAAAAGGTCATACATTTCAAGGACGCGTTTCATGGCAGGTCCGGGTACACACTTTCCATCACGAATACATCAGATACCAAGACAAAATATTTTCCAAAATTTAGGTGGCCCAGGGTGCTCAACCCCAAGCTCAGCTTCCCTGTTACAGATAAGGTCATAGAAGATGTGAAAATAGCCGAGAAGAAATCGCTTGACCAGATAACATCTGCCATAAAGAGATACCCAAAAGATATAGCATGTGTTATGTTCGAACCCATGCAGGGCGAGGGTGGTGACAATCACTTTAGGAAAGAGTACATGCAAGCAGTTGAGGAGATATGCAAAAAGAACGACATACTCTTCTGCCTGGACGAAATACAAACCGGTTTTGGAACCACAGGGAAAATGTGGGGATTCGAACACCATGACACAAAACCAGACATAATCGCCTTCGGAAAGAAAGCACAGGTTTGCGGCATAATGAGCAGTAAGAGGATTGATGAGGTCGAAGACAATGTGTTCCATGTCTCAAGCAGGATAAATTCCACATGGGGATGCAACCTCGTAGACATGGTTAGGTCAAGGAGGTATCTTGAAATAATAGTTGAAGACAAACTCGTCCAGAACGCAGCCAGGATGGGCAACTACTTCATGAAGAGACTCTGGGAACTGGCTGATAAGCATGAAAGCATCTCCAATGTCAGGGGAAAAGGATGCTTCATCGCATTCGAGATGCCAAGTGAAAAAGACAGGAATTCCTTGCGCACGGAGTGCTGGAAGAACGGATTCGCAGCTTTGGCATCGTGGCCCAAGTCCATACGCTTCCGCCCACCGCTGACAGTCAGTGAGAGTGAGATAGACAAGGCAATAGAGAAGCTTGAGTTATCGCTGAAATAATAAATCGTTAAACAATTCTTATCTTACTGGTTGTAGAGGCAATTATCTTCTTGGCGATGCCTGACTCTTTTGCAACTGTGTTAAAAAAATATTTTTTTCCATCCAAAGTATTGATTGAAAGTGGAGCCCACATGCCAAGTGTGGAAAAAAAGCCAGTTTTGTAGGTTGATTTCTCTCCGTCAATCTGATCAATGGGAATAGAGTAGTTTTCTTTGTTTTCTTCAAGTAATTGGCCCATTTCCTTACCCATGTTTTGAGCTCTTTTATCTTCAATTGAAAGCATTGTTTCGGCATAATAAGCAAGTTGTGCGGAAACACCCCCAACTGCACCACCTACCATTGCAGAGGTAAGTGTTGAGCCACCAACAACTGAACAAATTATCCTGTTGGTAGTAAAGTACAGGTCACAGGTTTTGACTGTAACACTTGTCTTGGATTTTCCTTGGGCGCCCTTTATGACACCAATGACATTCTCTTTCATGACTTCATCCCATTTCACATGCCTAACGCTTACAAAAACTTAAAACTCCACCCAACATTGGTAAGAATATACACCTGGCTCTGGACAGATCCCATCTTCACATTGGCCAGCGCAATAGTCAATCTCATATGGCATGCAAGTGAAACCAGTGTCTTCGAATCCTGATACGTCGTCAGGAGCTACAATTTGGGCACCAGGCACAAGGTCCTCTTTCGTTATGCAATCACCCACTGGAGGTTCTGGTGGAGAGAATATACAACCAACTAAGGCAATTACTAGGATAACCAATAGAACGACAGTGACTTTCATAATTTAGACTAAGAGATAAAGTTATATAATTTAACCGGTTTTTAGATAGCTAGGTGTTATTTTTGAGATTAAGTGCCCTGATTATATTACTTATTTTAATGTCTCCAGTACTTGCAGAAGAATGCTTGAACCAATATAACCAAATGCATGCCTCATATGCTAGATATACAGACGACCTTGTATCCGGAAGAGATGCATCTGCATCACTTAATCAATATGAAACAAACAAAGGAGCATATGATAAATGTGTTGCAGATAGTTTAGGGCCTATCGTGGATGAAGGAGACTGTTATGACAGAAAACAAAATGGTGATGAGGAAGGAGTAGATTGTGGCGGGAGATGTCCAATCGCATGCCAGATTGACCAACCCAAACCAGATCCAAAACCAGACACTGGAACCTGTTCGGATGGTTTCAAGAATGATGATGAAGAAGGAGTTGACTGCGGGGGCAGATGTCTTAACTCAGAGAAAGAGATTTGTGATGATAAAATAGACAATAACAAGGATTGTTTTGTTGACTGTTCAGATGATTCATGTAATGGTGAGCTGGATAGTAGAGATATGCTTGATCTCATAGATTTGAAAAAACCTGCAAATTATGGTATAAATGCAGATCCGGCATGTAGATGCATCCCAGTAACCAAGATTAATGGTGGAGACACTCTTGATATTTTAATGGTTGCAAGGGACTACGAAAACAGATTTGGCGCACTTACGGTAGCCAAAGAGATAAAAGATGATACACAGGAAATAGCTGACTTCATGCTCAAAACACTTCCGTTTTCAAAATACAAGGATAAGATAAATATTTGGAACATAAGAGAGATGGGTTCGCTCTCAAAAGCAAAGATGATGTGCCCAGCATCTGATTTTACAGTTGTCCTAATCGGCCAATGTGATGGAGACCCAGCCAAAAACTGCAGGTCCTCTTCAGGTCTGACTGAAACAAAGATGTATACAACTGTGGGACAACCAAATGGTCCTTTGTTCCTTCATGAGTTTGGGCATCTGTTTGGTGATCTTTCAGATGAGTATATTGTTAGCTGGGGAGACAAAAAGTATATTGGATATGTCCCAGCAAGGATGATAGACAAGTGGTTGGGTGCCGGCAACTGTGCTCAAATCAGTATAAATCCATTTACAACTGCAGACGAGGATTGTAGGTCTCAATTCAAAAGCACAGCCCCTCCAGTGACTCAAGAACCAGAATGCGTGTTTGGCTGTTGGGCAAGCAACTGGATGAGATTTCAAGACAAGAGTATAATGAGAAGCAACTATAAAACAACTTCAGATTACACGCCAAACTATGGTCCAGTAGCAGAGTATATACTTGAACTGGAGATGATGAGCTATGTATAAACAAATGCTCGTGATTTTATTGATGATTTCCACATCAATGGCAACCAATATGGCAATAGTGTATGAAAAAGATGGCGATAGCATAACCATAAAAGAAACTTACCTCCTTGATGGAAATTCCCCTAACTTAATTGAAGATGAAAACGCATCCCATTACATTGATGTAAACGGACAAAAATACCCTATTGAAATGGAACGCTTTGAATTCTTTTCGCCCCTGCCATCACAATTATTTGATGAAGACGGAAATCAAGTATACATTCCAATAGCAGAAGAGCTGTATCAAGAGGAAACAAAATTTGAAGATGTCATAATTGTTCCAGTGGACAATGTAGAAGAGGTTACATTAAATAACAAAGAAGGCAACATCCTTGCAACAGCAAAAGTGGATAATGCACGGGATTTCTTCCAAGTAGAAGCTATGAAAATATTAGACACAGGCAATATTGACAAAGGAAAAACAACAGTGGATGATTATATTGAAACACTGCCGCCGATGACAATGTTCTTCTTGAGCATATTGACCCCCATATTTGAGATGATCGGCTTATGAAAATGAGATTTCTTCTTTTGATTGGATTGTTAACGTTATTGGTTGGTTGTATTGAAGACGATGCAACAGTAATGGATTATACCATACCAACTTCAATGACATCAAGAGCTGCCATTGCCCAGGATCTATCAGATACATTTTTACAGGAATATATAGCATACCCATATGCAACCAGATATGACATAAACATTTACTACCAAAATGAGCATCTTGCAACCATCTTCATTCCCGGAGATCTTGTAAGAGCATTCATGGAAAACGAGATAACTTCAAAAGACCTGGAAGCGGGGACAGATGTAGAAATGTACACAACCAAAAGCACAGCAGCAGATATGGGCAAAGGGGATGAGTGCACTCAAAGATACCATGAATATATTGAAGCATATAACAAGCTAACAGATAAAATGACTGCTGGGCAAGGGGACCAAGCAGAAAGTGAACATGAACGATATAAGGCAGCAAAAGAGGCATATGAGAATTGCGTGAGATAACTAATGGTGCGCAAAGAATGCCACGGGAGCACTTAGACTTAATCCGATATGCCCATTGCATGCACCTCATTTACCGAGCATTCCCCAAGGGGGAACTAAGGATACCAATCTATCCATAAAACGAACAAAAAGGGTATCTTTTTTCAGCTGTCTTAAGACGAAGTATAGCTCAAACAAGATTATTATAAAGTAGTACACTGTGACCCAAAGTCCCATAACCAGAATAAATTCATCATCGCCCTCAACATTTACGTTTTCGGGCAAAGAGTTAACGTGATACTCATGAGTAAGTCCTACTTGTTGGACTAATGAAGAACTAAACAACAAGAAGATCACACCACCCAGAATGAGTGAGAGGATAAGTGATTTGTATTGAAGAAAAATAGCCAAAACATTTTCAGATAATTCAGAGTTACCTCTTATGCTTTTGAAACCTATGAATTTTAAGATTCCGGAAAAGAAGAAATAAACAAAAAAGTAAATACCGGCAAAAACTGAAAGGGATAAAGCACAAATTGTTGCGATCCCAAGAAGAGCCAAACCCTTAGAGCGATTATTAAGAATGTTGTGATCAATATCGTAATCTTTAATACGTACAAAAGCTTCTACACTTACCTTGTTGACAAAAGTGATTAGACCAACAGAGAAAATAACACTGAAAAACTCAAACCAAATAAGAGGGAAACCGTTAGTCACTATCCAAAAATTGGTTTCAACTGGAAACAACACACTATAACCAGAGTATAAAGCTAAGCAGAGGTAGAAAACCCAAAAAGGGATCTTCAGTAGAAGGTTAAGGTTCATCAAAAACGCTTTAAACGCATCCAATATTTAAATGGAATAGCTGGCCCAACACCCGTATCCCTTGCCGGCACTCATCTGGCGCATAAATTTAAGTTTATGTATCCGTAGAGTATCACTCATACAAAGATAAGTTAGTTATTTAAATAAAATTCGACACAAATAGATTATGAGCGAAAAAAGGAATTTCTCTGCTATTGTGAGAAAGGGAGAACTCGCTTTTGTTTCTTACTGCTTGGAATTGGGAGTGACTAGCCAGGGTAAAACCGAAGACGAAGCACTGGAAAATCTCCGGGAAGCAATTAGTTTGTACATTGAAGACGAAGATGTAAAAAAAACTCTGGGAAAACTTCCAGAAAGACCACCACACCTCACCACTCTTGCTGTGATGGTGGATTAGTTGAAACTGCCGGTAATTTCTGGTAAAGAATTAGTTAGAGCATTAGAGAAAGCAGGGTTTAAGGCCGAAGGTCAAAAAGGAAGCCATGTGAAGATGAAGAAAAGGCTGAAGAGAAGAATCATAGTCACTATAATTCCGATGCATAAAGAACTCGACACTGGAACACTTATTGGAATACTACATCAAGCAGAGGTCACAAGGGAAGAATTTATGCGATTAGTC
>JAIOSL010000054.1 GCA_021107635.1 archaeon
TGCTGAAGAAGACTTACTTGGAAACTGTCAAGACTGTCAATTCTCCCCAATAGTCTTCCCCAACGAACTCGCACCAGCCTTCCTCTGGATACGAGCATCAGCAGGCACAATACTACTACTAGCAGCTTTATTGATGATTGCTGCACTCGCACATTTGTGGATGAAAAAACCAAAAAAAGTATCAAGCAAAACCAAATAATCAATAATAATATAAACCATTCCCCTGTTAAGATATTGCATGACAAGCGAGCTAAGAAGAAACCTTCCACACATAATCGCTATATTCATACTTATTCTTGCTTTACTCATTGTTGCCACAAAAGTAGGCATAATGCGATGTTCAGACTTAGGCAATGGGTTCTGTCAACTAATGGACACAATCTTCGGAAGAAAACAAATAATTCTTGTATACGGCCAAGACGGAATCGGCGATCCAATCAAAACAAAAAATCAAATAGAATCAATGTGGCGGATTCCAGTATATCTAGCACACATAGACTCAATATCTGGCGGCACGCTCGACAGATACGATATGGTCATAGTCGAAAAGTGCAAAGAAATTCCCACATCAAAACTCCAATACTTTAATGATTACATCATGCGTAAAGTAGATGGCAGACTAGTTTGGGTAGGAGACGCAGGTACATTCGGAGGACCAAACGATATGACCTGCAGAATACTTGAATTCAATATGCACTATACAGAAAAAATTGCAAACAACACTCGCCTTTCCTCAAAAACACATCAAAGATATATCTGCGTAGAAGAAAAAGAACTAAACCTTGACAATGTCTCACTCTATCAAAGCTCAGTACTCCGAGCAAGAGCACTAGAAGCAAAAGCATTTGAAGAACTAGAATACTACTGCGATTCATTCGCAGGCAAACTCAATCTAGTGGATGAAGACCTAGGCTACAAATGTGAACTTCCAGCAAACTCCGATTACCTACAGATGTACTTTGAATGGCAAAATAAAGACACGTTCGACAATTTAATAAATCCTTGGAATCGTGGAAACTATACAATGCATGGAAGCGACACACTTGCACCAGGAATTGAATTTGGCACTTACGTGCTGGGACTTTCATTTATAGCAGATGACTTCGCAGTCAAAAACTATCAAGATTACGAAACAGATTTAGAACTAATACAAGAACAATTATTCATAGCACATGACGGCTTCATATCATGCAGAGAATCACGCTCTGCTACCGGCTGCAGCCTCAATACAGCAAGAGCAAAAATGCTCATGACACTAGGCTCAATAAAAGAAGTCCAAAGCCAAGTTGAAATGGACTTTAGCGGATACCTCTCCTCACTAGAAAGTATCAAAGCACAAAAAGCATTAAACAATGATAGTTCTGGCGTAGGCTTAATCGATTCATCAATGATACTCCTTTCCACTGAACAAGAAGCAATAAGAACAATAGACATTCCAACCGATACCGCTCCAACACTCACACAAACAGTCCAAATGAACGAAATGAAAACTTCTCTGCAAAAAGCGGTCACAGCAATAGCAACTATTGAAGGAAGCGAGTCAGATGATGTTTACAAAAGTCAATACGAAAAAATGAGAACCAGCATAACCACTCTAAATGAAAAGCTTGAAGGTGAACTTACTCAACTAGAACAAGACACAAAAGATTACAAAACCTGTGAAGGTCAAGGAGGAAGCACAGTACAAGGCGGAATCCTAGAAGAAATAGGCAATGAACACGAAGACAAGGTTGAACTATTATTACGCTACTCAAGCAGACAAACAACAAAAAGCGGAGTCCTAGAATTTATGGAATACACTAAAGACGGCAACTCTTTAACACCAGAATGGCAAGACCTCCGCAACAAACTAGCAGCAATTGACATTGAAGAAGTCTGCAAAGCACAATCCAATCAAAGCACTGACGGTTTTCAAGCAGCAGTACATGCACTCGACTTAATGGCTAATGTTTCCACAGACAACGTAACCTGGCAAGCAAGAGTCACCCTGAGGAAATCTGATCCCACTGAATCCCACACGCTAGTTAGAGGGATAGCAGACTCAGTTAGACTTGAACAAAAGATTGGCAATAAAACATATCCCGTGCCTTTTGTGCTGGTTGGTGACGTGAGCGGAAACATAAATGAAGTAGCACAGCTTGATGTAGAGCCAGTCTATTCAGGAAGAAAACTCTGGCCAGCAATCACAGCAAGAGAACCTAAATTTGGAACACACTTCATGAACAAAGGAACCGTAGTGTACTATGCGTTCCCACCTGAAACAGAAGAAGAAGTTGTTAACAATATGGTGGAATTCCTTCTATATTAATGCAAATATTTAAAAAGAATACTGTGCAAAAATGTTATACAACAGAAAAGTTTAAAAGGAGTGTATGTTTAATACGATTTAGAGGGATTAACTATGGCATACTACGAAGATGGAAAAAAGCAGTTTGAAGCTGCAATACCGATTTTGATAATTATACTACTCATTGTTGGAGTAGTCCTCTGGAAACCTGAACTTTTTGCAGGAGTTCCAATTATAGGCGATTGGCTTGCACCAAAAACTATTGACGTGCTAGTAATAGCTGATGAAGCATCTGAAAAAGCAGCATGGTCTAATCATTTAACTAGTGACATGGCAAGAAATGTTTTTGGTAATCCATTAAACGTTAACGTAGTAATGCCCACAGGTGGCACATATACCTATGCCAGTATTAATGATCCTGGCTGGCTTGAAGCCAGAAAAGTCAGCGTGATAATCCTAACCGGTACACAACTCACAGACTCTCTTCAACTAACTCTAAGAGAATGGGTTGACGGTGGAGGCAAACTTGTTGTGCTCGGACACGGTGGAATTCAAGACACTGGCAGATGGGCAGAACTTACTCGTATTATTCCAGTAAGATGCGGTCTGGATGAAGACTGTACTACTGCAGCAATCACAGTATATTCTCCAACCATTCACATCAGCGATTATGAAAGCGGAATGATGGAATGTATCGATGAAAAAACTCCACTCACATCAGGTGAGGGAGGTATAACAATAACTGATGTGAATACAGTAGAAGGCGGAAACCAAATAGCATACATGGATGCATTTGCTTCACAAGGAGACGTTACAGCAGGAGCAGTAGGCGACATTCATACCTTCATAGTAGAAAAGGACATGGGCATGAAAGGCGGAAAAGTACTTTACCTAAGCTTTAACCCAACCACAGAAAACATTTCTCCAGCAGTAGAAAAAAGCTTGGTAATAAACACTCTAGCGTACATATCCGGAAAACAATGCTACAAACCTTAAAAGGTGTTAAACAATGGCATACTACGAGAAAACAGGAACAGGTAAATTCATGGAAATGGCTATACCACTTATCCTAATCGCATTAGTGCTACTTGTTGTAGGAGCAAAAATGTTCAATATTTGTCCTCCTATAATCGGTGATTGGCTGTGCACTCCAAAAAACTATCAAGTAGTAATCATAACCAACTCACAAGATAAAGCAGGAGCTGATGCACTCCGAGCAGACATAAACAGTATAACGCGCACCACAGGAACCTATGTACAACCCGTAATCACACACATAAAACAAGGAGTTTTAACAAGTCAGGATTATCGACTCGTAGTATTATACGGAGATGAAACCGCACTCACTAACCAAGCAAGAACTGAATTAACTGCATATGTTGAGAACGGTGGCACTCTAATGATAATTAAAGGTGCAGGCCTATACCAATTAAACTCGGATCACAAGACTAAAAGCGATTGGGTATTCGGTTGGGCAGTAGGAGACATGCAAAGAATCATCAAATTCAAACCAGAATGTCCAATCACTAACTGTAAAACTGTTGAAGAAATAACTGTCTCACCAGATGAAATGGAACGCATTGCATTAGTTCCAGTACAATTTGATCATCCAATTATTGAACGATGGGGATTAATTGCACCAGCAGACA
>JAIOSL010000040.1 GCA_021107635.1 archaeon
ACAAGACGCCTGGTTTCTTTTCCAAACCATACCTTCTTTGTTGATCAATCAAAGCTAAAACAATGGCAATAATAAAAAAATTGAGTAACCAACTAATCAAGAAACCAACTTCCATAATCAAATATTGAAGTTTAAAACTTAAATACTTTCGGAAAATCGCAGGCCAAGAGTTTTAATTAGAATAGGTTACAATACTAGGCTGTGGACATAAGAGAACTGTCTAGATACGGATTTCAAGAATCAGTGATACACATACTCGAAGAGCGAGGAATTCAAAAATTAAACCCAGTCCAAGAAGCAGCACTTAAAACAAAATTTTTAGAAAATAATGCTAATCTTGTGGTTGCAAGTCCTACTGCTTCAGGAAAAACACTAATCACAGAACTAGCAGCATTAAACATGATTCAACAAGGCAAAAAAGTTGCTTATACATGTCCCCTAAGGGCATTAGCTTCAGAACATTACGATACTTTCAAAAAATATAAAAAAACAGGAATAAACATAGCACTGTCAATTGGAGATTATGATTCTTCAGATCCATGGCTCTCAAAATATGATCTTGTTCTAACAACCAACGAAAAACTTGACTCTCTATTCAGGCATCGCTCAAAATTCATTCCAAACATAGGACTATTAGTAATAGATGAAGTGCATTTGCTTGACACTAACAGAGGACCAACACTAGAAACCATTATCACACGCTTTAAACAATTATTTCCACAAGTCCAAATAGTAGCATTAAGTGCAACTATTCCTAATGCAGAAGAGCTTGCAGACTGGCTTGATGCCGAACTCGTTCACAAAAACTGGAGGCCAACAAAACTAGTTCAAGGAGTATATTGTCAACCAATACTTGAAACAGATGAAGGCACCCGCGAAATTGAATCTTCACTGAAAACCCCGGTCGCGCAATTATGCAACGATACACTATCACGCGGAGGAGAAGCCCTTGTTTTTGTTAACACACGAAGAAGCGCAGAAGCAGAAGCAGAGCGCTTGAAACCAGTCACAAGCAAACACTGTGATGCAAAAAAACTAGAAAAACTCTCAGAAAACATCCTGAACTCTCTTGAAACACCAACGCGCCAATGCAGAAGATTAGCTGATTGCGTTAAAAACGGAGTTGCTTTTCACCATGCAGGACTCGTTCAAAAACAACGCAAACTAATAGAAGACGCTTTCAGGAAGGAAACCATCAAAGTCATCTCTGCCACGCCTACTCTAGCAATGGGCATCAACACCCCAGCAGACACCGTCATAATAAGAGACGTAACCCGCTATACTTCAAGAGGATTAGTCCACATTAATGTAGGTGAATATCAACAGTTAGCAGGGCGTGCAGGAAGACCAAACTATGGCAAAGACGGCCTTGCAATAATTCTCGCTAGAGATGAAGGCCAACGCTACGACTACATGGACCGCTATGTACACGGAGAACCCGAGCAGATCAAATCAAAAATGGGTTTTGAACCAGTGCTGCGCACCCAACTTTTAGCTTCAATAGCACTGCACTTCACTCCATCCCAAGAAAAACTAGATGAATTCCTAATGCACAGCTTTTACGCGCATACTTATGGAGAAATTGATTCACTCAGACACCAAATTCGAAGAATTCTTCAAGAACTTGATGAAATGGGTTTCATTGAGATTGGAGATGAACTCATGGCAACTGAATTAGGAAAAAGAGTGACTGAACTTTACTTGGATCCCTTTTCTGCTCACACGCTGTTAAGCGGTGTTGAGCGTGAGATGGAAGAGTTGGGTTGGCTTTATTTGATTACTAGTACAGAAGAATTGAAGCCTTACTTGCATGTTAAAGTTAAGGAAGAAAGCAAAATGTGGAATTCAGCTAATTCTCTTGAGAAAGAATTAGGAATTGACACTGTTAATCTTGATTATTCTGAATATGATTTTTTGGAGAAGTTCAAAAGTTCTTTATTGCTTAGAGATTGGATTAATGAAAAGACTGATGAGACGATTCTTGAAGAGTATGGTATTGCTCCAGGCATCCTTAGAACTAGAATTTCTAATGCAGAATGGATTTCTTATGCTGGAGAAGAACTTTGTAAAATTGTTGGAGTTAGCGGAAGCGGCTTCAGAAAAATGAGGAGAAGGCTCAAGTATGGAGTCAAAGCAGAACTCCTTCCACTTATTGGTTTAAGGGGTATAGGTCGTATAAGAGCGAGAAAATTGTTCCAAGCATCTATCAAAAAAACCTCTGACTTGGAAAAAGTTCCACTTGAAGATCTTTCAAGAATACTCGGTCTAAAAACTGCAGTAAGCATAAAAAAGCAGTTGGGTCAGGAAGTCAGCACAGAAGTCCTAAAAGAAATGCCTTCAGGCAGTTCGTCTCAGACAACCATGAGTGCATTTTCCTAAATTCTTCTAGTGTTTTTTCTGATTCGCGTTTTGAGCCTGTGCTGGATCTTGCCGGCTTGCATTTCAGGTGTCATTTTGAACCATTTCGGGTTAAAGTGTTCTTTCCTAAGATTTTTTATTGCAGGAAGATGTTCTTTCCCAAGCTTGTCTAAAGAAACTCCAATTATTTGAGCAGCTTCTTCTTCTAAATGGTTCATGACTACATGTCTTTTCAGGGTTTCTTTTGCACTGGGAATGCTTTTTACGCCTGGCTTGACTTTATAACCCATGTCAACCCAGTCCTTCTTGTTAAGCCCGCAAATAAGATTCAAATCTTCTTCTCTGAGTTCCCTTGGATGTTTCTTTCCTGTTTTCTTGGTAATAATGCTCATTGCCTCAGCCAAAAGAGCACCTCGTGCTTTCCTGTTTTTTTCTTCAACTTCTCCCGCCCAGTTGTTCACGTTAGGATACAATATTTTAATTTTTTCCTTGTCCACCACAAATGTTTTGGAAGTTTTTTTATGTAGCTGCTTTTTAGGTTCCTGTTTTTTCAGAAAACCTGTTTTTTCAAAAAAAAGTAGTAGCTTTTTATCTCCAGTCTTGAAGTTTCTCAAGATGTCCGGAGTGTTGATCTGGTCTTTCTTAAGCGTGTAAAGCGTATAAAGTACCTTCTTAGTCTTTTTTGGAGGGTCCTCACTCAAACTGTTTGCAAAATGGTTGTAATGATGGTTTTGAATTTCAAGACGATTTGCTTCTTCGCGTTTTTTTCTGGCTGGAATGTCTTTTATCCTTTTTCTCATTTCTTTGATGTTTTCTATGCTAGGGTTTCCTCTTACTCCAGTTAACTTTTGGATGCTTCCAAAAATTTTGACTGGCTGTAAAGGTTTTATCATAAAGTATTTTCGAAGGACAGATTATTAAAACCCCTTGAGAATACTTAAATAGACCAAAACCCTTAATTATTCTTAAGTAGGGCATATGGCAAAAGCGTTGATGATCATCGCTTCGAAAAATTTTCGAGACGAAAAACTTTTTCATACGAAAGAAGAACTTGAAAATGCTTTTGGTAAAAAAATAGTCGGTTTGCTTACATAGGTGATAACTCATGATAAAACTTTTTGGATGGTCAAGTCTCGGACGAGTAAAATATGATACAGAGGTATACGAAGAAGATTTTGTTGTAAGCACGTTCCAAGAAGTGTTTCCCAGAGAAATAGAAGATGATGCCCATTTCATTACAGAAGAAGAACTTGAGCGCAGCGTTGATGACAAGACTAAAATCATAATGATAGGCACTGGAGACTACGGTGTTCTAAAAGTTTCTAAGGAAGCCAAACGTTACTGTAAAAAGAACAAATTTGATTTGATTGTTAAAAAAACTCCTGATATTATCCAAGAATACAACAAAAAAATGAAAAGAAAAGGCCGAAAACCAAGCGTTACTGCTATCATACATGTCAGATGCTAGCAGCTCCCCTCTTCCTTTAACCAAGCCGTTTTTATGCTATGAGTTCTGCGATTATTATTAGTCCTATGAATACTGTTATTAGTAGGACTAGCATTCCGAAGGCTACCATGGTTGGGTCTGTAGTATTGGCTTGGAACGGATTTGTGCTTAGGTTGCTTGCGCTCATTTTTCTCTCCCCTTTTTAGTGTGGGTTTTTTTGGGGGAAGCATTTCTCCTCTCCCCT
>JAIOSL010000020.1 GCA_021107635.1 archaeon
AATAATCTTTTATTTTTTTTGTTGCTTCTGTTGTTAGCACTGGATATACTCTTTTTCTTGAGTATGCAATATATTTTCTGAGAAATCCTGCGTCTATTATCGGAGTAATCTTTTTTTCTGCTTCTTCTAATTGCTTTTTTGTTAGAATTCCTTTTCTTTGATGTTTTTTTACTCCTGCTGTTTGGTGTCCTGTCAGGATGTGTTCTGCCATGTTTTTGTCAGTTTCTTCATCAATTATGTCTCGTATTGGAAAGATTAAGTCAAATCTGGAGAGTAGTGCTGGTGGGATGTTGAATTGTCCTGCTGGAGGTTCAAACGGGTCAAATCTTCCGAATTTGGGGTTTGATGCTGCTAGTATGGCAGTTTCAGCTTTGAATGTGGTTACTATTCCTGCTTTTGCAATGCTTATGCGTTGTTGTTCCATTGCTTCGTGCATGGATGAACGGTCTTCGTCTCCCATTTGTCCAAACTCGTCAATCATCGCGTGTCCACCGCTTGCAAGAACAAGCGCTCCTGCTTTAAGAGTCCATCCTCCGTCTCCGAATTCATCTCGCTCTGCTGTAGCGGTCAGACCTGCGCCTGTCGCGCTTTTACCTGCGACGAACACTCCTTTTGGTGCTAGAGAGTAGATATAGGAAAGCATTTGTGATTTTGCTGTTCCTGGATCTCCGATTAGTAGGATGTGGATGTCTGGTCTGATTTTGATTCCGTCTGGCAGGACTTTATGTTTTGTTCCGCCGAAAAGTTGTAGTGCAAGCGCTTCTTTTACTTCTTTGTAGCCATAGATGCTAGGTGCGACGCTTTTGATTATTTTGTCATAGATTTCTGGGTCTTTGGCAAGCTCTTCTATTTCTTTTTCTTCTTTTGGTGTGAGTTCGACTTCTTCGAATTCTCTTTCTGTTTTTTCGACGTGTACTGCATTGATGTAAGTAGCATATACTGATCCTTTATGTTTTGGTGGGATTAGTTTTAGTGTTCCGTTTGTGATTACTTTGTCTCCTGGGTAGAACTGGTTGGTGATGTCTCCTTCAAGCCATACTTCTATAGTTTTGGCTTGTTCTCCTCTGATTATTGCTTCTAGTGGTTCTTGTATCTGCATTTTTTGCATGTCTATGAATGTGCTTTCTTCTAGGTTGAGTTTCCAGCTGTTGCGTTGGCAGGTGCAAACGCCTGGTTCTTTTAGTTTTCCGTATAATTCGTTATTTTGAAATATTCTGTATTTGTTTCCACAGTGGATGCATTCGAATACTGCGAGTTCAACTTTTGGTCTTACGTCAGTGATTTTGTTTATTACTCCTTCGACGACTATCATTTTGTTGATGAAGTCTGAGTTAATGTCGCGGACGAACATGTGGTATTTGAAGTCTTTGTCTGGAAAGTTTCTGATTCTTATTATTGGTTCAACTGGTTTGCCTTGAGAATCTATTACTTTCATGTCTTTTGCTGCTTGTTCTAGGGCTTTTACTATTTGTTCTGGATTTTCCATTAGGTCGTCTGCTAGTTCAGGACTGTGCTTTTCTAGTTCTGTGAATTCGATTATCAGACTTTTTTTCTGTGGATAAGAATCAGCTAGTTCTTCCATGCTTTGTTGGCATTTGTCTCTTAGGAATTCTTCGCTTTGCTGAACCTGACTAACATTAACCATTAAACCCCCCGCGAAAATTGGGTTTAATTTATTATTTTGAATCTATTTAATCTTACCCGCAAGAATTTTTTATGTTTTAGAGTCTGATTCTTGGTTTTGGCTTGCTGTCTTTTTGGGCAAAGTAGAACATTATTCCTACTATCACTGCTATTGCGATTAACAAGATTATCAGTGATGAGCTTCCTGCGGCAACTAATCCTGTTAGCAATGTTGGTGTTTCAGGTGTTTCTTCTTTTTTTGGTTTGGTAGTTTTGTAGTGTAAGTATGATGCTGTTTTTGCTGTGTCTTTGTTTCCTTGCCCATCCATACATGCAATATAGTAATCTTCGGTTTCTTCTGTTAGGTTGCATTCAACACGAGTACCATAACTAACACAATCTTCTGTCATTTCATCAAAGCTTTGGCGTTGGTTGCTCCATCTGCATGCTCCTATTTCATTAAGTCGGAATTCTACTATCGTGCTATTTTCTTTTGGTGTCCAATCAGTTTTTATTGGAGGGCTCTTGTCTGGTTCTGTCCAGCAGTCAATTTCTTCGAGTGTCCAATTTTCTGGACATTCAGTGCCATTAAATATTTTTCCGAGTCGAGCGTTTTCTTCACACTTGTAGCATTTTACTGTTTCTTGTTCTTTTTCTGGTTCTGGCTCAGGTACTGCTTTTGGAGAAGTACCTCCTGATATGCTTCCGAGAATAACTTCGCTTGTTGGGGTGGGTTCATCTGGTTCGCTGCTTGGTGCTGATGGGGGTGATCCTCCGCCAGGTAGTTTGCATATGGCATTGACGCAGTGTGTACCTCCGGTACAAGCACAGTCAGATTGACAGTTCGCGCAATCTTCCTCTTCATCACAGTTGCCGTCTCCACAATAAGTGCTTATTGGGTCACATGCGTCTCCTACTCCGTCTCCATCAGTGTCTTCTTGTCCTGGGTTTGGGACGTATGGGCAGTTGTCTTGTTCGTCTGGGATTCCGTCGTTGTCGTCGTCTGGGTCTGTGTCGTTGTCTTCTC
>JAIOSL010000023.1 GCA_021107635.1 archaeon
CTTTAGTCATGACTAAAGTGGCGTAGTTTTGGTTTATGTCTTTCAGGGTGATTCTCACGCCGAATTCGACTATTGAGTCTCCCTTGGTGAGGCGGTGTTTTCTACCAAGATCTTTTTTAATCATTTCTTTTTGGACGAGTCTTTCAGCTTCAGCTTCTCTTACTATGCCACTTGATGTTTGGGTTGTTCTTATTGGTTTGATTACTGTGAGGGCAAAGTCATTAATGGCTTTTTCAACTGTTGCTATTTCTTCTCCGATGGTTGCTTGGACTGTTCTGCCTGTGATAGACATTGTGTTAGTAACAGATTCAGTTGTGTCTGAACTTTCTCTGGCTATTGGGGTTGGCACTGTTACTGTATACGTGGCTAGGGTTCGTGGTTCAATTTTTTGGATTGTTGGATTTACAAGTGTTGGTCTTTCAAGGGTAGGCATTACGGTTATGTATGCAACATACTTGTTTTCTATGTTAATGACTCCTCCTGAACCGCCTCCGCTAGAGCTTGATGGATATGCAATACCTCCTCCTCCGCTTCCACCTGAGGAAGATGCTTCTCCGCTGTCCGTTCCTCCTCCGCCTCCACTTGAGGAAGCGATTCTTGCTGTGACTGCATTTGTGGTATGGCTTGTTACTGTTTCTGGGTTTCCTTTTAGGTATGGCATAAGTCTTATCGAATCAAGTTGCATGGTGATGACTCTGTAATCCATGAGTCTTGCTGTTTGGCTTTGTTTGATGTCGAATGGCCTGTTAAGCCAGACTTTTATTTCTTTGCCTTCTGCGTTTACCATGAAGGCAGCGACGGTGTTTCCATATATTCCAAGATTTTTTATTGTTGCACCAAACACTTCTTTGGATTCTCCTTCTCTAAGAGTAAGTTTAATTGCACCTATACTTGCCCCATCTGTTTTTTCGACTTGAATGACCACGGTTCCTCTTGGGCTTACTTCACTTTCAGTTGTTGGTTTATTTTCGAAGTTGACGTCCAAGAGAGTTATTTTCATTTTCCCATAGTCAATAATTTTCGCACAATCGCCTTGGTTAAGTTTAAAACCTCTGTTTAGGTAGGTTGAGTGGCATGGCGTGGTGCCTGGTTTGTCTACTTTGACACTGGAGTAGTCATTGTAGCATTTTGGGATCTCTATTTTAACGTATCTGAAACTTTCAATGTTGTTGAGGGTGTGGGTGTATCTCTTCCAGATTTCTGGATATCCTGGTACTCCATCTGAGTCCACTGATTTTACTGGTATTCTAGCAACTTCTCTCCAGGTCATATCGTCAAGGGAGATCGAGATTGTTGCGGTTGAGCTACAGCCATCATAAAAGCCTGGCTTGAATGTCAGGTGAAGATCGACTGGACCTCTGATTGCAGTCTTGAGATCATGAATGTGGGCTGTCTGGTACCACCCACAGCAGTCGGAGAGACCTGTATGGCAGTATTTGGAGTGGCTGGAGTAGCGTTCATCTCCAATCGAATAGCCAATGCCATTGTTGCATTCATCAAAGTTGCTTTGTGTTTCTTCATTGTAGATTTTGAAGTAGTTGTCGCTCATGTCACTTGCCCATAGTCCTCCGTCAGTAACTTGGATTTTTATTTTGTACTCTCCGTTTGGTACTGTGGTGGTGTCCCAATTGTATTCTTCTGTGTTTTCTATTCCTTCGGCAATTGTTCCACAGAGACCGTAAGTGTTACTTGCTGTTACCTCTTTTGTGTAATCTGCTGTCATATCCACTGCATAGTTTATCTGGCTGCAGGAGTAAATGTTGACGTGGGCTACTACGCTTCCATCTGGGTCAGAGGTTGTCCATTGTATTTGTTGGGTGTCTTTCCATGTTTCTCCTCCATTTGGTGAGACTACTTTGATTTGTGGTGGGTTGTTGGTGCTTTCTTCGACTTCTATGGCGCATGAGGCATCGTTGTTATTTTCGTTTGTTTCGTCTATGTTGTTGTTGGAGTCTACTTGGACTGAAAGGTTGTGTGGTCCTGTTTCGTATGGAACCCAGTTGAACGTGAATGTCTTGTATGTGTTTGGTTCGTGGTCGGTTACTGCGGTAATTCCACATCCACCGCTGGTTGGGCCGCCATGGCAGAACACTATGTGATATTGAACAGGGGCGTCTGTTTCTTCTGTTCCAATCACTTCCAAGTATACTTTTGCGGTAATGTCATAGTTTTGTCCTGTATATGCTGGGCTTGTAGGGCAGCTCATTTCTTCGATTTTCAGGTCGTATCCTGCTGTCATATTTTCTTTAACAGTTATCGAAAGGAAGGTGGTGCTTGTTGCATTATCATTGTCAGTGACTGAGAGTGTGAGCGTGTAAGGTCCAGCAACATTGTAGGCCTGGTTAAAAGTGCCTGGGTTTCCCGGCGCGGCGAAACCTCCTCCGTTACCAAGATCTACTCCATGGCTGGTTATGGTTCCATCTGGGTCATATGAGTCAGATCCGTCGAAGGTGCAAAGTTGTTCGACATAACATTCTGTTACTTGTTCGAGTACTGCTATAGGGTCAGTGTTTTCCCCTGTTTCACAGTCATCATCATTAGCTTGTGTGCATTCTTCTGGGCAGCATCCATCACCGGAAGTGCATTCAGTAACATCGGTTAGGTGGCAGATTCCATTGAGACATTGGTCTATTGTGCAGGAGTTTCCGTCATCACAGTCGGAGTTGCTTGTGCAGTCGTTAGCACAGTCTGGATCGTCCATGTCGATTAGGCCGTCACAGTCGTTGTCTAAGCCATCATTGCATGTGACTTCTGGTTCTTCTGTGATTCCACATCCGCCGCCTCCGCCTCCACCGGAACTGCAGTCGTTGTCAGTGTTAGCTGTGCATTCTTCTGGGCAGCAGCCGTCGTTGTCAGTGCAGCTGGTTATTTGGTCGTAGTTGCACGTGTTGTTGATGCATTGGTCTATTGTGCAGACTTGTTCGTCATTGCAATCCGCGTCAGTGGAGCAGTTCATTACTGCCATTCCTGCGGACATTAAGAAAATAGTTGCGAAAATTATTGTCATGTATTTGTTCATTTAAGACACCCATTTTTTCTTAGGTGTCTATCTCTTAAATATCTTTCGGGTTTTCTAAGGTTTCTAGCAAAGTGTTTTTAACTTGGTTGTGTTAGGATTTAATATGAGGGTATACTTGGGAAAGTTTGTTCCTTTGAGTCCTGGAACTTATTTAGGTCATATGGCGTTTGTGATTTATTTTGGTGGTTGTAATTGGCGTTGCTCTTATTGTAATGTGCCAGAGTATTTGGATAAGGCGCGTTGTGATGAGATGTTGACTAGTGATTTGTTGACTGAGATTATTCATGCTAGGGAGTTTATTGATGCTGTGGTTTTTACTGGTGGAGAGCCAACCATTCAGGGCAAGGCATTACTTTCGCTTTGTGAGTTGGTAAAGGGTGAGGGTCTTTCTGTTAAATTACAAACTAATGGTTCTATGCCTGGTGTGATTGAAGAGCTTTTAATGCGCAATTTAGTGGATTTGGTTTCTTTGGATATTAAGGCTTTGTTTGATAATTATTCTAGTGTTGCTGGTGAGTTTAGTAATGCGGAGAATGTTATGGAGAGTATTGAAGTAATTAGGAAGCATCATGCTTCTTGGCAGGCAGTTGTTCCTGTTATAAAAGGAATAAACGAGTTGGATGTTCCTGGTATCGTTAAGCAGGCTGGCGCGCCTTTAACTGTGCTTCAGGCTTTTGAGTCTGATGGAGTGGATCCGAAGTTTAGTGGGTTAAGTCCTTCGCGTGAAGAGTTGATTGCTATTGCTAAGCGGTGTTCTGGTAAGTTACATATTAAGACTAAGTTGTATGGAGAAGAAGCTCTTTAGGTTGTGAAGTAGTTTTCTGTTGTGTTCAGTTGTGTTTCTAGTTCTACTAGTTTTTTCTGGTTTTCTACTAACATTTCTCTACGAGTTTTTTCGTCAATCTGCATTTTCAAGAATTTGTAGTGTATGCGTTTCATTCTTTCGTGAATTTCTTTGATTTGTGTTATTACTGGTTCTCTTTTTTCTAGCCATAGTTTGTAGGTTTGATTGGTTAGTTCTTTGGCTTTTTTTGGGGTAACTCTTTGTTTTCTTAGTTCTGCGGTAACTTTTACTGGACTTGTTCCGTGATCGAAGCATTCCATGCAGTAGTGCATGACTCCTTTGTCTCCTATTTTTTCTGGCAGTTCATTGTTTAGGACACTTTTGAATAGGCCTTTTTCTAGTTCTCTTCTGACTTCTGTGAGTTTTGGTTGTGTTCCTTTGATTGGAGGTGGTGCTTTTGGTACTTTTATTGATTTGACGGTTGGTGGGTTCATGTAGTCTTCTGGTTCTTCTAGTTCATCTTTGAATTCGTCTATGTCTATTGTTGGTGTGGTTTCTTCTGTTGGTGATTGGTTTTCTGTTGGTTTTTCTGTTTTTTCTTTTGGTTCTTCGATGACAGTTGTTGGTTTTTCTTTTTTGTGTCGTCTTCTTTTTGGTTTTTCTTTTGGTTCTTCTGCGAGCATGTCTAGGGTGGATTTGACGTTGGTTTTTTCTTCGTGTCCGATGCTTGGTGCGTTTTCTATGTCTCCTGCTAGCATTTCTTCGACTGATTTAACTTTTTCTTGTTTGTGGCTTTCTGGTTTGCCAATTAGTTTGGTGATGTCTGGTTTTTTTTCGTGTTTTGGTTTGGTTTTTGGTTTGGTTTTGGTGTGTCTGTTCTTGGAGACTTTGGATAGGTATATCATTCCACCTACAACGACTACTGCTAGTGCTATAAAAATAGTTGGTATTCCGAATGGGTCGTCAGTCATCTACTAAGTATTTCCAATACGGCTATAAAAAAGGTGCGGAAAGAAAGAGAAAAGGGCGGGACGAGGCGTCGAACATGGCGACGTTGCTTAAATGATTTTCCTGGGGGGGGGGTTGGAAAATCATTTCGCGAGGTGCTTTCACTCCTACCAAGAGTTTCTCCCACCCTTTAATATGATTATGGAACCGGCATGAAATATACTGTCTTGCCGGCTCTCCTCTTTTCGAGGAGACCTTTCCTGTGAAGGGCGTTCAGCTTTGCGCTGGCGCCGTTTTTGCCCTTGTATTTGAGGGCGTTTTTGACTTGTTCTGCGGTGATTTTGCCTTTTGTTTTAGCAAGGCGTACTACTTGTTCTTCTATTTCTGAGAGCAGTTGGGGGGGTACTGCTCTCTCGGCCTTTTGTTCGGCCATAGTGTTAATGTCCTCAAGTTTCTTGAGGATCATTTTGAGCATGGCGTTGGTGTATTTACGTTCTTCGACCAGGCGATGTATCATTGCTCCAACGACGTATGGGTCCTTGAATTTTTGCATATCGTATTCTAGGTCTTTCGTGTATGGTTTGTACTCATCTGGATCGTATATTGTTGGTATGTCCATTTGTGACACATTCTTGTATGTGTCATGATTGAATCATGACTAGTATATAAATGTTTCGATTTTGTCATGACATGTTATGATTCTAGAAAAAGGGGAATAATTTTTTCTTTTTTTCTTCTTTCGGCTTCTCTGGCGGTTTTTCTTCGATTTCTGGTTTTTTTATTTCGTCTGTTTCTTCTACTTTTTTGATTTCTTCTGTTTGTTTTTCTTCTCCCCAGCGTAGACTAGATGCTAGTTCGTCGATTTTTTCTTTTTTCTTTTCTTCTTCTGGTTTAGGTTCTTTTGGTGTGTCTTCAGTTGATTCTTCTTTTTTTGGTGTTTCCCATGGTTTTGGTTCTTCTTTCTTTTCTTCTGGTTTAGATTCTTCTTGTTTTTCTTCTGGTTTAGGTTCTTTTGGTGTTTCTTCTTCCTGTTTTTTTGGTTCTTCTTCTGTTTTTTGAGGTTCGTCTTGTTTTTCTCGTTTTAGTGTGCCGTGTTCGCTTGGTTCTGGTGGTTCTAGGCTTTTTTCTGCTTCTGCTATGACTCTGCGGGTTTTTGCGACGGCGTCTGGGTTGACTGAGATGGATGTGATGCCTTCTTTTACTAGGAATTTACAGAAGTCTGGGTAGTTGGATGGTGCTTGTCCGCATATTGAGACTGTGATTCCTTGTTTTTTTGCTCCTTGGATTATCATTGAGATGGCTTTTTTGACTGCTGCGTTTCTTTCATCGAATAGTCCCATTAGTCCGAGTAGTTCTGAGTTTCTGTCGACTCCTAGTGTCATTTGGGTGAGGTCGTTGCTGCCGATGGAGAAGCCATCACAGTATTTGGCGAATTCTTCTGCGAGTAAAGCATTACTGGGTATTTCTGCCATGACCCATAGTTGGAAGTCTCCTCCTCTTTTGATGCCATGGTCTGATAGAATTTTTTCTACTTTTTTGAGTTCGTTTATTGTTCTAACGAATGGAAGCATTACCCAGAGGTTTTTATGTTTTTCTCGTATTTTTTTGATGGCTTCTACTTCAAGTAGGAATGCTGGGTGGTAGTCTTCATGGTAGTAGCGTGAGCAGCCTCTCCAGCCCATCATAGGATTTTCTTCTTTTTCTTCGTATTTTTCTCCGCCTGGCAGGTCGTGGTATTCATCTGTTTTGAAGTCTGAGAGTCTCATTACTACTGGACGTGGTGCGAAGGCTTCTGCGATTTTGCCTACTCCTTCTGCTAGTTTGTCTACGAATTCTTGTTGTCGTCCTTCTTCAATGAGTTTCATTGGGTGTTCTTTTATGAATGTGGTGACGATGAATTCTTCTCTGAGTAGGCCGATTCCGTCTACTGGATAGTCTTTGTATTTTTGTGCTAGGTCGGGTATTGCTAGGTTTAAGTATAATTTTGTTTTTGTTTTGGGTAGGTTTGCGAATTCTGCTTCTATTGCGTGAATGTCTTTTTCTTCTTCTCCTGTGTCTACGTAGCCTTTGTATACTTTTCCGTGTGTTGCGTCAACGGTTATTTCATCGTTGTCTTTGACTACTTTGGTTATTGATCCTGTTCCGACTATGCATGGTACTCCCATTTCTCTGGAGACTATTGCTGCGTGGGATGTCATGCCTCCATCTTCTGTTACTATTGCTGCTGCTTTGCTCATTGCGGGTACCATGTCTGGGTTGGTCATTGTTGTTACTAGAATGTCTCCTTTTTGGACTTTTGACAGGTCTTTCATGTTGATGACTATGCATACTTTGCCTTTTTTGACTCCTGGTGATGATGGAAGGCCTTCTGCGATGATTTCGCCTTCTTTTATTTCTGCGCTTTCTACTTTTTTTGTGCTGAGTGTTGTGATGGCTCTGCTTTGTAGGATGTATAGTCTGCCTTTGTTGATTGCCCATTCTATGTCTTGTGGGTGTCCATAATGTTTTTCGATGAAGTTGCCCATTTTGGATAGTTCTTTGATTTTTCCATCCATGAGTTTTTGGGCTTGTTGTTTGTCTTGGGGGATTGGTTTTACTGTTGTGCCAATGGTGATGTTACTTCTTGTAATCATGTCTTCTTGTTTTGAGATTTTTCTGCTTTTGATTTCGTATGTGTCTTTGTCTATTATATATGTGTCTGGCGTGATTTTTCCGCTTACTACTGCTTCTCCGAGTCCATAACCTGCTTCTATTATTATTTGTCTTTTTTGGCCTGTTGGGTCTGTTGTAAACATTACTCCAGCTACTTCAGAGTTTATCATTTTTTGTATTACTGCTGATAGTCCTACTTTGTTGTGGTCAAAGCCTTGTTTTTCTCTGTAGAATATTGCGCGTGGTGTGAATAGTGATGCCCAGCATTTGCGCACGGCTTTTATGAGTTCATTTTCTCCTTGTATGTCTAAGTATGTTTCTTGTTGGCCTGCGAAACTGGCTTCTGGGAGGTCTTCTGCTGTGGCAGAGCTGCGTACGGCAACATATACTTGGTTTCCTTCTAGAACGCATAGTCTGCGATAGGCGTCTCTTAGTTCTTCTTTTATGTCTTGGGGCATTGGACTGCGGGTCATGATGTCTCTTATTTGTTTTGATGTTTCTGAGAGTTTAGTTGTGTCATCTACGTCTAGGCCTTTTAGTAGGTCTGCTATTTTTGATTTAAGGCCTGTCCTGTTAATATAGTCAAAATAGACTTGTGCAGTTACACAAAATCCTTGTGGTACTGGTAATCCAACTTGAGTTAGTTCTCCTAGATTAGCGCCTTTCCCTCCTGCAATACCTATATCTTTTTTACTTAGTTCTTGAAACCAGGCTATTCTTTTCTCTGCCATGTTAATACACTGTCTAAGAAAAAGCATCATTCTAATTTAAAGGTTGCCTTTTTTTCAGCGTTCTCGTTTTTTGGCTTTTTCTATTAGTTCGCTTGCAGCTTCTGATTTTTTAATTTCTTTTTTTCCTAGTACTGGCACACCTTTTAGTTCGTTGTGTTTTGGTTTGTCTATGACAAAGACTGGTCTGCTATCAAAAAAGTTGCCTAAGTCTTTCATGAATGCTGCTTTGTGTTTTGCGTGGGGTTCGGTGGTTTCATCAATTATCAGGCTTTCGCGTTCACTGGCAAGAGCATCGAAGCCTCTGTGCACTGGCGTTACCTGAAAGCCAATGCTTTGCATTTTTTTTAGGTAGCCGTGCAGTATTGGTTTTGGTGGAATTTCTGGAGAGGAAAAGATTTGTTGTGGTTTGATTAATTGTGTTTCAAGCAATTCTTCTAGTTCTAGCGCGCGTTTGAATTCGATGCGTGAGCCTTCTTTGTATTGGTAGAGTGCTCTTCTGCTCACGTTCATTTTGCGTGCGAGTTCTGTGATGTTTGTTTGTTCCAGGCTTTTTTCTAGAAGTGTTTGGTCTAGTTCTGCGACCATCCTGCCTTTATAATACTTTTTTTTGGGCATTGCTTGACCGGATACAACCATTTCCAGTGTTCTTAGTGTTAGTGCTTGAAGGTGATAACGTTCATAAATAACACCTTCCTGCAGAGAATAAGCTTTAGAGTGTTCTCCTATCAATAACGCGCTTCCGTTCATTCTGTAAGCTAATGCGCGCAGTTCAGTTGATTGGTCTTCGTGAAGAGAGTCTATGTTTGATAGAATCTTTATTAGAACGAGTTGGTTATTTTTTCTTGCTGCTATGTCAAAACAACTGCGTTTTTCCAGTGGCACAAAACAAGTGAAACCATTTTTTTCCAGTACTTGAATTAAAGTTTCACGCGTTTAGCTCACCTTCTAGGTTCACGAGCTTTGCGTCTTAACTGTTTAGAGTGACATTTCCTGCATTTTAGTGCTTTTGGTGCGTTTGTTGCACCACAGCTCATGCAAATTTTCTTGTTGAGTCGTGCTTCATCTGATATTTCTGTTCCAGACATTGTATTCACCGAGGGAAGTTATTATATTTGCATCTGTTTTTAAATATTTGCTAGTTCAGGTGCAATTAGTTTTAAATACCCCTAAAGACCCAAATCTAGAGCTTGCTCCTGTAGTCTAGTCCAGTTAAGGATACGGGCCTTTCGAGGTAGAGGTTTAACCCCTCACAACCCCCAGCATACTCAAGGGGGGCCGAAGACAGCCTGCGACACGGGTTCGAATCCCGTCGGGAGCACTGTTCATATTTAATTAAGGTGTAAGAATGATTATTTTCATTTCAGACGGAGAAAAAAGAAAAAGAAAGCGTCAGTCGCGCTGGAAGTGGAGGAAGAAACTTAGACGCCAGAAGCGACGCCAGAAGAAGAATTAAGCAGGGGTACCGAAGCGGTCAAACGGGCAGGGTTTAGGACGGTTGCCGGCTTTGGCTTGCAACCGAAAAACACCCTGTGGCTTAGTGCCTTCGAGGGTTCGATTCCCTTCCCCTGCACTTAATCCACGTCTTAGAGCAGGACAGGTAATGGTGAAACATTTAAATATTCTATTCAAGTTATTAAAATATGGTTGCAATGAAAGAACTAGTCCTCCTACTAACACTGTTTCTGGTCACCACTTTTATTGGTTGTTTAGGACAAGAGAGTTATGACCCGACAATAGACCATCACAAAAGTGTGTGTGCGGCTCAAGGCGTTCAGCTATTAAATTACTCGAATGTATACGAAAATATATCAGTTGCGAGCGGAAAATTGAAAGTAGAACATGCGGGAAAAGATTTGTTATGTCAACAAGGGAAAGTTGAAACTTATGAACTAAGCTGCGTGATAGGATTAAAAGACTCCAATAAATGCCTGGAAATTATGATAAACGAAAACAAATGCTATATCCAAGAGTCAAAAGAATGTCCTTAGAGGAACTAGTCATATAACATGTGAATGGTATGAAAGATGTCAGGTTTTTTGCCACTAGCAGTAACTGAATTTTTCAGTGCATTGTTGGGTTCGGGAGTGTTTTGTGATGATCTCTACTTTTTCTTGTACTTGAATCTTTTTTCGTAGTCTTTGTGACTGAGCCATTCTATGACCACGCTCACTATCAAAACTTCATTCGCTTTTATGGTGTATAGAAGTCTCCAAGCATTAGGCAAGTTATACTTCCAAAGATTGTTTATGTTGTATTTCTTGATGTATTCTTTTGGGATGAGTTTGCTTGGGATTTGTATTCCACAGGCAGGATTTGTTTTGAGGTCGTCCATTGCTCTGTCGATGAAGAGGTATAATTCCTTGTTTTCGGATTTCCCTTTTTCTAGTTTGTTGAATGTTTTTTTCAGTTTTTTGTCTATGAAAGCTACGTTTATTTTTCTGGTCATTTCACTATCAGTCCTTCGCTCAAAAGCTTTTTGACTCCTTCAGGGTCCCAAATCCAGACGATTTTTTTCTCTTTGTCTGTGATGATTTTGTTGGAGTATTCCAGGTAGTCGAGTATGGTGCAGAATGTCTGGTACATGGTTTTTCTTGGCAGTTTTTCCCATAGCTGTGTTTTTGTGTGTTCTCCGCTGTGTTTTTGTATGAATTCTTCTACCATGAGGATTGTGTCTAGGCGGGGGTATCGGAGGACTTTTTTTGGTTTGAATGCTTGTGTTTGCATGAATTAGTTATATCAATTGATATATTTAAATGTTTTGTTGGTTCTGTCTGGCAACATTCCCTAGCAAGTTTTATATAACCATTAGAGCATCACTCTGAGCGGAAGTGTTCAATAATATCGTGGGTTTAGCACTAAGGAACAGCTTTTGCTTGCTTTCCCTGCATTCTTTATATAATTCTATAGTATAATCAAAAGTATGCGTGTTAGCTTTTTTCCCAGAACGTTTTTTTCACTGTTTTTTTTATTGATTTTTTTCGCTTCTGCTTTTGCAACTGATTTTTACGTGTCTAATGGAGGGGATAATACTGCTGATGGCACAAGCCCTTCTGATGCATGGGCAACTATTGACAAAGTCAATTCTGAGTTTGGGAATGCAATCAAGGAAGGGGATGACATCTACTTCAAAAGGGGAGATACGTTTAATGATGCAGAATTACAAATTACCATTAGTGGAAAGTCCACCAGCAATCCTACTGTGGTAGGTGCTTATGGAACAGGGGCAAAACCTAAGTTTACAAGGGATGATGAGCATACCATAGAGATAACCAGCCAAAGCAATATAACAATAGAGAATCTGGACATCGATTATATCACTTCTCGTGCCATTTACATCTATGATGACTGTCACCACATTATTCTTGATGGAATTGAGATAAGGGGAAAAGGTCCAACTCCTATGATACTTATACGGGCAACAACTGCACAAGATCCCAATACTCATATTATCATTAGGAATTGTGTATTTGAGAATACGGATACTACGAGTAGTGATGATGACATTCTTTGGACTGAAGAACTCCAGTATGCTATTATTGAGAACAACACATTCAGTAATGCTACTCATAGTTGCATATCTATATATGGTGATAATTATCACGATGGTACAGGAGATGGAGAAGGTCACTGGGTGATTATTCGCAATAACACTTTTAACTGTATTCATCGAGGAATAGGAGTTAATTATTGGCAGAAGTACACACTCATTGAGAATAATACATTTAATTGGGCAAGACATGATGGAATAGCACAAGCTGCAAATCAAATCACCCCATCACCATCTTATTTGATATACAGAAATAATGTGTGGGATAACATTAGTGGTCAGGCAGCTATTTTAGGAACAAGTGGAAATCTCGAGCCAGGTTCTAATCATATCTCAATCTATCATAACACCATCTACACAACTCAATGGATGAATGCTACATACAGTAATGGTAATCCGAATTTTCCTTATGAGGCTGTTTTTGGTATTTTTAGATTTGGTGGTAGCAATTATGCTCACGATAATTGGATTATAAAGAATAATATAGTATACGCACCTGCTGCTGGTAATTATGCTACTTGTTCTTCAAATAACGATTATGTTACAAATATCTTAGTGGATAATAATATCTTATACGTATCCGATGAAGTTACAGATGATATTTTCTATTTCTCTGGAGGAGGATATTTTACTCTTGCTGAAGCACAAGCAGGACCACCTGGTGTTACTTCAATAAAATGGGAGGATAACACATGGGAAGATCCTGAACTTGCTGCTGATTTTACTTTGACCTCTTCCAGCCCTGCAATAGACGTTGGAGAATGGCTTGCTACTGCAGTAGACTCAGGAACAAGCAAATATGTCCACGTCGATAATGCCCAATACTTCTGGCCAAGGGTAGGAATTCATTACCTTGACTTGCCTGGTGATAACATTTTTGTTGGGGATGATTCAAACCTTGAGGTTCTATCTGTTGATTATAACAACAATATCATAGAAGTGGATCGAGTAATCACTTATAACAACGGAGAACCAGTAAGTTTGTCTTCTTATCAAGGCAATGCTCCTGACATAGGTGCGTTCGAGTCTAGTTTCACTGGAGGAAATCCAGAAGTTTCCGGAGTATTCTATGTGGCAAAGAATGGAAATAATGCTTGGGGAGGTAACGTAAGCAATGGTGACTTTAATCCTCCTGGGTGCGAAGATGACAGTGACACAAGCGATTGTACTAATGGACCGTGGCAAACCATTGGAAAAGCAAACCAGGAGTTGCAAGCAGGAGATACAGTTTATATCAAAGAAGGATCTTATCACGAAAGTATTCTTCCAGTTAACTCTGGCACTTCTGGAAACTACATTACTTTCCAAAATTATCCTGGTGAGAGTGTTACTCTCACTAATGTTAACAGGTGTGCAGACTTATCCAATAAAGAATACATAAAAATTGATGGCTTGCAAATACACAATTGTAACAGTCGATGGGTGTTACTAGATAATGCAAATCACAACATAATTCAAAATTGTGATATGAATGAGAACAGTGGGTGGTCTGGAATCTACATCAAAAACGCACACTATAACAAAATCTTGAACAACACTATTGAAGGTGCGGATGATTCTTTGTACATGGTTTATGATTCAACTCATAATTTGATTGAAGGAAATGATTTTGGTGATGCAGGACATGGTTGTATTGATATTGTTGGACCAGCAGGCAGCGTCGAGTTCGGTCCAAATCCTAGTTATAATATCGTGAGAAACAACAGCTTGCACAGTAGACTGCACACATCTTTCCAGCTTGAAATGAACTCACATCACAACTTGATAGAAAACAATAGGATATACCTTAGTTCTACGCAGGAGACAACTCCTGGTCATGGTTTGCAGGTGGATGCTTCTGCTAACATCATCCGCCAAAACCTGTTATACTCTAACGAACACGAAGGCCTTGCTATCAGCGCGTATTGGTATCAAGGTACGTTCAAACACTGCAATTATAATAAGATTTATAACAATGTCATCTATGGGAATGGGCGCGGTCAAGAAACAAATACTGTAGAAACAATGAGCGAAAACATCTTTAAAAATAATATTTACTTCACTAATAATGCAGGAATCCACTTTTGGTCTGGTGGTAGCACAGAAGACCACAATCCTCACTCTCATAATATGTTATTGGGAGATGCACAGGGAGAGAATATTATCACTTGGAAGAATGCTCCTCACACTTTGGATTACATGGAAACAAATCATCCAACCAATTTTTTTGACAATCTTGAAGACACTCCATTATTCACTGATCCTGCGAATGGAGATTTTACTCTTCAGGAGGGTAGTCTTGCCATAGATGCTGGAGACTGGTTGACAGAGACTGTTGGAGGCGGGAACAGTAACCAATTTACTGTTGAGGATGCTGGTTACTTTTGTGATGGATTCGGTATGATTGAAGGAGATAAAATAAAAGTAGGTTCTAATCCAGTAGTTACTATCACAAACGTGAACTATGACACAAATGAAATTACTGTAAGCCAAAGCATAGTCTGGAATGATGGTGATCCAGTAAGTCTTGAATACTTTGGTTTGGCACCAGACATTGGAGCGTTTGAGTATGTTATAACAGTTCCAGATACAACTTCCCCAGAGACATTTATTGACAGTGGCCCGAGTGGCAATGTTAGCACTGATAATGTGACTTTTGTTTGGCATGGCACTGACAATGTTTCTCCGCAGGCAAGTTTGGAATATAATTATAGTCTTGATGGCAGTTGGTCTGGTTGGACTTCGACTACAACAATCAGTTATACTGGTTTGTCTGAGGATGCTCATGTCTTTAGTGTTACCTGTAGGGATGAAGTTGGTAATGTTGATGCTACTCCTGCTACTAGTTCTTTCACAGTTAATCTTTCTACAGGTCCAGTCTGTGGTAATGGTGTGTGTGAGCTTGGTGAAACTGAAGTAAACTGTCCTATTGATTGTTTTTCCGAACCTGTTTGTGGAAATGGCGTGTGTGAAAGTGGAGAAGACTCCTCCAACTGCCTAACCGACTGTCCCTCAGGCAATGGAGGAGGCAATGGCGGTGGTGGAGGTAATGGTGGTGGTTGGGTGCCTCCGGTTGTGCCTGTGAATGTTTCTAATGGTACTAATCAGAGTTCTTCTCCTCCAAATGGAACGAATGAGAGTGCTGTTCCTGTTGAGGAACTGGTTTGTGTGGATGATGGTGTTTGTACTGAGCAGGAGAGGGCATTGGGTTGTGTTGATTGTGTGTACCGGCCTGTGTGTAGTAATGATGATGTGTGTACTGCAGAAGAAGATCTGCTAGGCAATTGCAGGGACTGTCAGTTTTCTCCGATTGTTTTTCCTAATGAGTTTGCTCCTGCATTCTTGTGGATAAGAGCTTCAGCCGGCACAATCCTTTTACTAGCGGCATTGATAATGCTTGGCGCGTTAGTGCATTTGTGGATGAGACGTAGGGTTTGAGGAATTCCTTTTTATATCTGTTTTTCTTTTTCAAGTGTAATGAAAGTCCAATTGTTGGCAGGTTTGTTTTTGTTGAGTTTTGCTTTTGCTGCTCCGTCTATTGATTGGGTTGTTCCTCCTACGCCTGAAGATGGAGTGACTATAACTCAGAACTGGGTTGACTTAGAAACAACAATAACGGATTCATCGACTACATCTGCTTTTTTCGATTTTGATGAAAGCTTGGTTGCATATTGGAGTTTTGAAGATTCTTTTCTTGATGAAACTTCTTATCACAATGACGGAAGCGGGTTATTTCTTGAAAATGTGACTAGTATTGCGGACGGTTCTGAAACTAGTTCAACTCAGTGTGTAGATGATGATACTCTAATGTGGAATAGAGACCATTACTACAAAGAGTGGACGTTTGAAGTTACAAGTGGTCTCGCGACAGGTGATTCCACAATTATAGAAGATTATGATTTCGTAGATAGTGCTCATAGGATTTTATATTTCAAAACTTCAATTCCCAGTTTTTCTCAAGGAGATTCCTACAATTTGTATTATGATCAAGAAGGTTCGACTACCACACCAGGAAAGTTTGGTCAGGCAATCAATTTTGATGGAGGAAACGATTACGTTTTGGTGCAAGATGATAACAGCCTAGATTTTGCAGAAGGAAATTTTACGATTAGTGTTTGGTTCAAGAACCGTGGTAAACATTCAGGAGGTATAGATAACTATCAGGTATTACTTGCGAAGTCTAAGTGGGAGGGAGAATCTCCTTCAGGAGAATATTTATGGAAGTTTTATTTGGTAGGTTCAGGAGGAAGTCTTTCTTTTTCAAGGGATGGACAGCACACAATCTTAGACTATACTGGTAATCTTTTCGGAGAAAACGTTTGGAGGAATGCAGTAGTCAAGAGAGCGGGAAGTGATGGTTATCTTTATCTTGATGGTCAACGAGTTGACTATGCTGCAAACTTTTTTGAAGGATATTCTTTTTCCAATGACAAAGATCTTGTTATAGGAGCTAAACAGGATAATACGGTAATTTGGGAATTTTTTAACGGTTCTATTGACGAGATACGAGTCTGGAAAAGGGCGCTTTCAGAAGAAGAAATAAATGCTTCTTACAACAGTGACCTTTATCCTCTCCATGGTTCTTTCAATAGCCTCTCTGAAGGCGTGCATGAGTATTCTGCTTGGGCGATTAACGAGAATGGAGAAATTTCAATAAGTACTCGACAATTCATTTATGATTCAAATTATGTTGGAGATGTTGATCCTCCTTCCATTTCTTGGAATCCACCTACTTTAGGTGATGGAGCTACTACATACAACAATTGGGTTTACTTAGGCGTTGATATCTCTGATGACGCTCAAACTTCAGCATTTCTTGATTGGAATCAAAGTCTTCTTGGCTATTGGAGTTTTGAAAACTCTAATCCAAGTGGAATAGAAGATGAATCGTCATACAATAATTTTGGGACTTTTCAAGGAACAAATTTTGGAGAGGCCAGTTTAGTCACTGGAAAATTCGGTAAAGGTTTAGATTTTGATGGATTTGATGATAGTATTGTAATAGCTGGAAGCAGTGACTTGGCAGAAGGCAGTGAGTTTACTGTATCCGCATGGATTTACAAGAGAGATAATTCAGAAGGACCTGAATCTGGAAGAATACCTTTTTGTCATGGATTTTATGAACATGATGGTTGGTATTGGTGGATTGATGATGCTTCTTGGAGGGTTTCTGTAAGTAATTCTACTACCGTGAGAGGTGCTTCTTCAGGATATGTGATACCTCGTGATGAATGGCATAATTTGGTCACAGTTTTTAATGATTCAATTAAAGAAGTAAAATTTTATGATAATGGTGATTTAAAACGAACTGATTATTACAGTTTATCTGATGGAATGGTTATAAATCCAGATAGAGATTTTATCATAGGTAATTATCTTATTGATGATTATCACTTTAATGGCACAATTGATGAAGTTCGTGTGTTTAATCGGGCTTTGTCTTCAGACGAAATAAAAGCTTCTTATGATGGTTCAAATGAGTTGTATCATAATTTTACTGGTTTGAGTCTTGGGATTTATGATTATGCTGCTTGGGCGATAGACTTGTATGGGAATATTGCTGAGTCTAGTCAGTCTGTGACTCTTGCTGCTGTCTCGGGAGAACCTTTAGTGTCACTTGTTGGTCCTGTTGATGGAACAAATACTACTGATGTTAGTGTGATTTTTGAGTTTATGGTGGGTGATGCGGATGATTCGTCTGTTAATTGTTCACTTTTTGTTAATGGTTCTTTTGTTGAAGAAGAAGTTGCTATATCTGATGGAGTGACTATCAATAGTTTTGGTTCTCAGGTTTTGGATTTTGGTGTGTATTCTTGGTTTGTGAATTGTTCTGATGGTAGTTCTTTTGATGATTCAGTGGTTTGGGATTTAATTGTTTTTGAGGGTTCTGTTCCTCCTGAGGAGCCGCCTGAAGATCCTCCTAATAATGGTGGTCCTGGAATGCCTCCTGAAGAACCTCCAGAGGAGAATGCTACTGAATTGCCTGAGAATGTTTCTATTGAAGAAAATGTTAGTGTTGAGGAAAATGTTAGTGTTCCTGTTTGTGGTAATAATATTTTGGAGGCGGGTGAGGAGTGTGATGGGACTGAAGGCGTTCCGAACGAGCAGTTTTGGTGTGATATGACTTGTACTTTAATGTTTCCTACAATTGAACCTGAGGGACCTGACGTCTTTTCTGAGGAAGTTATTATTGGAGATATCAATGTTAGTTTGGGTGTTTTTTTGGTTGTGGTAACTGTTCTTTTCTTGTTCATTGTGGTTGCTGTTCTTCTTCTTTTCAGGGAGAGACTTAGACATCGGTTTGGTTTGTTTTTGAGTAAGGATAAGCTTGAGGAGCTTTCTAAGACTGCGGATGAGTTGAATGAGATTGTTAAGAAGGAAGAAAAGCCTAAGCCGATAATCGAAGAACCGTTAGAGGCACCTTCTGTTCCAACATTGGATGACATTCCTGAGGATTCTGGGATTGAGTAAAGTCACAAAACCATAATTATGGATAGTTACTTTTGAAGATGCTTTGAGTAGAAAATGATTATAAGCAATAAATGAGAAAGAACATTCATGAAACGTGTTATTATCTTATTTTTGTTTGCTTCGTTGGTCAGTGCAACACCTACTCTAACTTTTCTTCCACCAACAAATCCTGATGGGTTTGACACAACCAATAGTTGGACTGAAATTAATGTTTCTTTGAACGAGTCATCTCCAATTGCATTCGATTTGGACATGGATGAGCTGGTTTACCCATTTTACTCTGATTCTTTGGTATTTTCTCTGAGTCTGGACAATAACCCGTCTATCGGCGAAAGCCCAACTTTTTTTGTTGATGTTTCAAAACAAGGAAATAACTGTACTTGTTCTGGTTCTAGATGCCCTTCCACTACTACTGGAAAATATGGCGGTGCTTTAAACTTTGATGGTTCTGATGACAGAGTAGACTGTTCTAATGTGGTTTTTAATTTGATTGATGAAATCACGTTGGAAGCATGGATACAAGCAGAACAAGATAATGAAGGTGCTATTCTTCATAAATGGCAATGGGGAGATGAATCAAGCTGGTCTGGTTTTCATTTTGGTCTTGGTGGTGGAAATCTTCAAATAGTTTTAGGACATGGTGATGGTACAGGAACTCAATTGAACACAGATTTTACTGAATATTACGGCAAATGGACTCATGTTGCTGCAACGGGCGAGCCAGGAAAGTTAAGAATTTTTATAAACGGAGAGCGCTTGGATAAGATAGTTATGGAAAAAGACCATGTCCTAACTAACACTCGTGATTTGCGCGTTGGTGGCGGAAGTGGTTTCAGCGGAAAATATTTTGAAGGAAAAATTGATGAAGCAAAGATTCACAACAAAGCATTTTCTCCAGAAGACATCAAAAAACGTTTTCAAAGTTACGTCAAGAAAAATAATTCTACTCACTGGGAATTCTACAATAACTTCACAATGCTTACCGATGGAATTCATTCCTATTACGTATCTGCTACCAATGTTTCTGGTTCATCAGGTAGTACTGAAACAAGAACAATAAACGTTGATTTGGTTCAATCAATAACTGGCAATTTAGATGCTAGTGGTTTCGCAGGCGAAGCGTCTGAATGGGAATATTCACCTTTCCTTGAGAATCCTGAAGGCATTGAAGGAAGCAGCAATGATTCACGAATTTCATGGGATGGAACACTTGCTACTTTTGACTACTCCACTCCAGGAGATTATCCTGTTGAAATAACTTTTATTCCTGCGTTCGGAGAAACCTTTTCCGGGACAGCTAGAATACGAATCGTCGAGAGATTACCTTGGAGGGATTTTCATACATTTATGTGGTCCAAACCAGTCATGACTGATGGTAGGGATGGTGATGTAAACGAGGAGAAAACTGCTCAAGCAGTAGCCGATCTTGGAGCAGAAGCAGTCACAGTAGGTCTAAACAGTGAAAAACGTTATAACTATTTTATATCCATGCTTGAACAAGGTGTGGGTTCTGATTTGAAAGTATGGGCTCGTTTACCTCCTCATTGTGAAGATTGGTATGGTGGTAAATGTTATCCTTATGAAGACGATTATGTTGCTTGGGCAGAACATCTAGCAAATCTTTCCTTACAGTATCCTCAGCTGGAAGCATGGACGGTTGATGACATGCATCCTCATTCAACAAAGTTCAGTTCAGATTATGTTAATAACATGACTCTTGCAGCAAAAAGGATCAATCCAAACCTGCACTTCATCCCAACCTGGTATTTTCACATGGAAGGGGACCTCATGGATTACGAAGAATGGGAAGAGGTTATAGACCAGACATTTATGTGGTATTGGGCTTCTTATCAAGGTACTCCTGACTTAAATGATCTTCAAAATCATCTTAATCAAGCCAATCAGTATATACCTCCTTCAACTTTCATCACTGGAATATACCCAATGAAAGAAGCAGATGAACAGTATGACGAACAGTTCACCATCGACATGCTAGAAATGGCAATAGCACAGTCCAATGGCATAGCTGTTTATGATGTTCATCTCTGGGCACACAATTTAAGCTATTTTTACAACGCTACTATCTTTCGACAACAAACCAATAACGATCCTTCTTTTGACCATCGCTTAGCAAGTAAGGGTTGCAGAGGAACCTACATCGGATGGTATCAAGCCATCGAACAAAACATTTCATTGCCTCCAACAGTGGACAGTGCAAGCATTTCATTCAAAGTAAGAGACTCCAAATCTATTGGAACTACTCTAGGCTATCATTACAAACAGTTAGTCGTTGGTGGTGATGTGCTGTGGGATGTGGATATAGTTACTGATGGTACAGGTACTGAAACTATAACTCGTGACATCACATCATACCTGCAAGGAGATACTTCTAACATAGTCCTAAGAATGTATGACAAAAAAGCTGTTGGATGCTTTGATGCAAGTGTATACCTTGGAGATATTGTTCTTACTGTTAACGAAGAGACCATAGAAAACAATTGGATTTTCATGAGTACTATAGAGAACATTTCTCGCTTCACTGAGACTTATACTTTAGTCAAAGGAGTTCTATTTGAACAAGAAGACCCTTGTGGAAATGGCGTTTGTGACAGCGGTGAAACACATTTAAACTGTCCTCAAGATTGTCCATCAGATGATAATGGAAATAACAACAATGGAGGCAATGGTGGTGGCGGTGGAGGCGACTCTGGAGGCGGCGGTGGAGGAGACGAAGGCACTCCAACCAACAAATATAACGTTACTTTTAATCTCTCTCAAATAGAACAAGATGAAATCAAAGAAATCATAGAATCAGAGCAGATCAAGAGTGCGTTAGCAGACAATGGCTATGACACCAACGCAGAAGACTTCTCAAGCGCACTTGCAGAAACGACTAGGAACATGTATCAGGATTGCATGGCGTACATGGAGGTTCACCGTCCTACTCCAGAAACCACTCAGATAGACGTTAGCATTGAATGCGATAAAGGTACTTTAAATGATTTAGTGGTGATTGTGGACATCCCTAAAACGTTCGCAGAAACCACTGATAACATCATAGTAACAACTGATCCTACTGCAGAAGTGACTGTGCTTGAAGAAGACCCCTTATACAGTTTCTATCATTCTGATCTGCCAAACGGAAAAGCCGTTTATACTTTTAACACTCAAGAAATCATTAACCGTGATAACGTTGTTAGCATCTGGAAACAACCCTGGTTCTTCCAAAAGCCTATACTGGAAAAAGCAAGCATTTGTGGTGATGGAGTTCTAGATGAGGGTGAAGAATGCGATACCACTGCACCC
>JAIOSL010000006.1 GCA_021107635.1 archaeon
GTCTAGGTATGCTAATATTCCTATTAGTGCGTAGATTATGAAAAAGGGTAGTGGCATGAATAAGCCATAAATAATCTCTGGAAGTGTTGGTATTTCATACTCTTCTTTGACTGTTAGGAATGCGGTGAATAGTCCGATGAAAAATATGAAAAAGTAGAATGTTCCCCAGTATGTTCGTAGGCGTGGTTTTTCTCTTAGGAATTGTACTACTTTGCCTTGGTCAGAAGAGTATGTTTTAAGTTTGTCTGTTCTGTTCCACCAACCGGGTTCACCAAAAAGCATTTCTTTGTCTAATTGTTGGAATGTGTTTATTGTCTTTTCGTCTAGTCCAAGGATTTCATCGTCTAGGTCTAGTGTAGTAAACGCTGCGGATGAAAGCCAATAATTAAAATAGGTATATGATGTTGGTGTTACTGGGGGTGCATTTATTTTTTTGGCCATTATTTCTGCTCTTATTGCTATGTCTCTGTATGCTCTTGCGTTTACTCCTTCGCTTCCTCCGGATTTAAGAGCGTCTTCTGACCTGTTCATCATTATGTGGTGTATTTCGTAAAGGTCTTGTTTGACTCCGATGATTTGTGAGGCATACATGGCATGTAAGAATATCCCATATACTGTTCCTATGAAAAATATTAGAGCAGATGCGAGGAGCATTGTTCTAAAGAAATCTTTAAAACTAAAGAAGTCCTCTAATTCCATGAACAATGATTAATCGTTAGGGTTTTAAATAGGTTTCGCTGGGGGTGTTCCATCTAGTTTATTAAAGACAAGGCTTACAAAACACGGAGGTGTTTTTTTATGAAAAAATCTTTAGCAATAATTTCATTATTACTTGCAGTCATGTTTATTGGCTGTGTTGGAGGAGATTCTCCTCAGACAGACGATGGATTAGAGCATGAACTCAATGGTGATGTTTGGTGTCAGGAAGTTGCTCCTGTCGCTTTCGGTGGGGGTACTTTGACTTTACGTGGAATAGTTGATTATAATGGAGAAGAAATGTGTCATTCTTCTTTTGTACATCCTGAAGGAAGAACTGATACTTATTCATCTAGAGCTGAAGACAAGCTCTGCACGGCTATGTTTGATGAAGACGGTAAGCTTCTCCAAGAAATGTGCGTTGATAAGGATGGTAAAATACTCTAGGCTTTTGAGAAGCTTATTTTGAGTTTTCCTGAGCCTGAAGATGATTTCTTCAGGTTTCTATTTTTCTTTTGGTTCGCGTTTTTTTACAAAGTTTTATTAACTCTTTGAGCATAGGTACTACAAGGTGTTACAAATGAAAAGTATTTTATTAATCTCATCTATGCTTGTTGCAATCATGTTGATTGGCTGTATCGGTGGTGGAGAAACTCCTCCACGGACTGAGCCAGTTCCTGAGATACCAAATCCTACTGAATCAATCAAAGAAATATCTTATAAAGGTGAGTGTGGTTTTCTTGATGAAAAGTACGCTACTATTTACAAGGACTCTTATGGTGGAGATGAAAAATATCTAGGTGTTGGAATGGTTTGTAACACTACTAGTGATTGTCAGGAATTAACAGATTTCTTCTGTGAACACAGAGCGAATGGTCCTGCAGAAGAGTATGCTTGTGAACGTGATTGGGAATGTGTTGATATCATAATCAATGATGTGCGGGAAAAACTTGAAATATACGATCCTTTCGACTGTGAGACTGATGAAGACTGTTATGGCTATTACAATGTTGATGGAACACTGCCAAATGAATATGACAATCAATTACTTGCATCGAGAAGAGCTCTTTTGAATTGTGCTGATAGTAAATGTCAAATATCTCAAAAGTACTATCTTTTCATGACCTTTTTTGGGTATCCACCTTTCTGAAAAGTATGAACTAGATTGTACTGCACTGAATAACGGTGAAAAAATTTTACTTAAACTATGTTTTGAAAATGCCCTTGACCTCTCTCTTTTGGTTGAGGGTGATCTCTTTTTTTTTGATTTCGTATCTTTTCTTTGTTTCATACTTTCTTATTTATTAACCTCTTTATTGTAATTGTTGTGATGTGTTAAAAATGAAAATTATATCTTTGGTTTTATCAATCTCAATTGCAGTCCTGTTAATTGGTTGCATCAGCGAAGAACCCCAAAAAACAGAACCACAACCTATGTCCGGAATAGATGTTCCTCCTAGTGGGTCTGTTTGGTGTAAGGAAGGCACAAAATGGTCTTGGGAGAGTAAGTTCCAAACTATTGCATCTTCAATAAATGATGCAGAGATAACTGGTTTAGTTCAACATGACGGCAAAGAGATGTGTCATGCTTCAGGATCTATTGTTACTACTCTTAAAACCACATTTACAACAGATGTTGACGCGTATTTTTTAGAAGATGGCAAGGAAGTATGTTTTGAATTCAAAGATACTAAAACTGGTAAGGATACTAGTTATGCCTGTTATCTAGAAGGAGATTCTTCTGATGGAACTGATTGGTGTATACCTGGAACTACTTGGTCAAATACTCCTATAGGCTTCGATACTGATGTTTGGACGGTACACGGTTTGGCTGATTACAATGGAGAAGAGATGTGTCATCTCTCAATTGAAGCTTCTCGCGGGAACACAGACACCTATTACTCTCAAAATAATGAAAAGACTTGTGTAATCATGACGGATAAAGAGGATAAAATTTTATTAGAAATGTGTGCTGATTCCGAAGGTAATCCAGTCTAAGCTTTTGAGAAGCTTATTTTGATTGTTTTTTGCCTGAAGATGAGTTCTTTGGGCTCTCCTTTTTCTTTTATTTCGTATTGAACTGCATTAACTTTTTTCACTATCAATGGCTTGGCTTTGATTAGTAATGCATTAGTTTTGTTGTCAGAGTTTAAGCAGAGAATGATTTTGTTCTCTACTTTAAGTCCTTGCTTTTTGCGCATTTGTTGGACTGTGCGTGTCAGTTCGCTTGCTAAAGCTTCTGTAAGCAGTTCGTCATCCATTTTAGTGTTTAGTTCGATGACAACTCCAACATCTGGCTTGATGTTTTTTTTCTTGAAGGATACTTTTTTTACGTTGCATGTTTTTTCTAGGAGTTTTGAAAGTTTTTTTACTGTTTTTCCTATGTTTTCTGGTCCGTGCACTATCATCTCTCTTAATGGCCATCTAAGCTTAATTTTAGCTTCTTGTCTTGCGGTTAAGCAGAGTTCAGTGATGTGTTTTGCTTCTTCCATTTGTTGTTCAAGTGTTTTGTTGATGTGTTCTGGTTCCGGCCATTCTTGAAGGTGTATGCTTTCCCGTTTGAACAACTTTTGGTTTGCGTCTTCTGTTGTGAATGGTATTACTGGCGCGAGTAGTAAAAGTAGTCGTTTGGTAACATATCTCATTGTAGCAGATGCTGAGGCTTTATCTTTTCCTGTGTATGTTGGCCAGGTTCTGTCGCGCACAAGTTTGATGTACCATCGAGAGAAGTCATTGAGCATGAATTCTTCTATGGCTTCTACTGCTTTGTATCCTTGGAATGAGTTGCTGTATTGTTCGACGGTTTTTTGGAGTGAGTTGACTTTTGAGATGATCCATTGATCTTCTGGATTGAGTTTGCCTGATGGTTCTTCTTTACAGTAGAGTTCTACGAATCTAATGCAGTTGTCAAATGTGTTTAATGTTTTTTTAAGGTCTTCGCATTTTTTCCAGGAAAATGCAAAATCTTCTGATGGGTTATAGCGTAAAAGGAAGTAGCGAAGTATGTCTCTGCTATGTTTTTCTATGACTTCGTGTGGATTGATTGCTGTTCCTTTGCTTTTGCTCATTTTTCTGCCTTGTTGATCTAAAACAAGTCCGTGTTGCATGACGTTTTCGAATGGTATTCTATTTTTGGTTATTATGCCACATATGGTCAAAGAGTTCCACCAGCCGCGCGTTTGGTCTGAGCCTTCTAGGACGAAGTCCACTGGCCAAAGGTCTTTGAATGGTTGTTCTTTTTTGGGATGTCCGAGGGATGCCCAAGGTGCTACTCCTGAATCAAACCATACGTCTAGTACATCCGGAACACGCTTCATTTTTTTGCCGCATTCGCAGTCGAAGGTAATCTTATCTATGTATGGTCTGTGTGGATCTTTTAGTCCTGGCAGTTCGTCGAGTGTTTCTATCACGCGCATTTTGCCGCATTCGCATTTCCAGATTGGTACTGGTGTGCCCCAGTAGCGTTGTCTGCTTATCGGCCAGTCTCCAAGACTTTCTAGCCAGTTTTGAAATCTTTTTCCGGCCCAGTTGGGTGTCCAATTGGTTTCAGCGTTTTGTTTGAGTAGTTTGTCTCTGATTTTTGTGACTTTGAAGAACATTTGTGGAACTGTGAGGAATAGCAGTGGAGTGTTGCAGCGCCAGCAGAGGGGATATTCGTGTTTAAAGTCTTCTGTTAGGATTAAGTGTCCGCTTGTGCGTAGGTCTTCGATGATTACAGGGTCTGCTTTTTTGACGAATAGTCCTGTGTATTTGCCTACTGTTTCATTGTATTTGCCGTTCATTTTGACTGGGTTTAGTGCTGGCAGAGCGTTTTCTTTTCCTACTTCGTAGTCTTCTTGTCCGTGGCCTGGTGCTGTGTGTACTAGTCCGGTTCCGGCTTCAAGGTTAACGTATTTTTTTGAGAGGACTACTTTTCCTTGTATGTCTTTTTGGAGTGGCAGGTCAAGCGGGTGGTCGTATTTCCAGTTTTGCATGTCTTTGCCTTTAATTGTTTTGAGTGGTGTGTAGCCTGTTTCAAGCTTTTCCATTACTGTTGGAACGAGCTCTTTGGCTATCCAGAGTTTTCCTGCCATGGTTTCGACTAGCGTGTATTTGAATTCAGGGTTGACCATGACGCCTGTGTTGCTTGGTAGAGTCCAGGGTGTTGTAGTCCAAATGAGCAGGTGTTCATCTTTGTTTTGTAGTTTAAATTTAACAAAAGCAGATGTGTCTTCTTTTTCTTCGTATACTATTTCATTGTATGCAACTACTGTTTCGCATCGTGGGCAGACGTGTACTGGATATTTTCCTTCGTAGAACAGGCCTTTGTCTACTCCTTTTTTGAATGTGTGCCAGCAGCCTTCGATATATTCTGGTTTGAGTGTTTTGTATGGGTTTTTCCAGTCCATCCAAATGCCTAGGTCTGCGAATTGTTGGTTCATTGTGTTTATGTGTTGTGTTGCAAACTTGCGGCATGTTTCGACGAATTTTTCTACGCCAACGGTTTCAATCTCGTTTTTGTTTTTGATGCCTAGTTCTTTTTCTACTTTGTTTTCTGTTGGTAGTCCATGAGTGTCGTATCCTGGTTGACTCCAGACACGGAATCCATGCATGCGTTTGTATCTGATGTAATAGTCTTTGAGTATTTTGTTAAGTGCTGTTCCCATGTGAATGTTGCCTGTGGCGTAGGGTGGTCCATCAAGGAAAAACCATTTTTTGTTTCCTTTTTCAATGGCTTTTTCTGGTATTTTTTCTTTTTCCCAGTATTCTTTTACTTGCTGTTCTCGCTCTAGGCTCATTCAATCACACTCTCAGAACTAGGGAAATTACTTGTTTTTGTTGTTTTCATTGGATTCCCAATATTCGCACCTTTATATTTTTTAACATTTGCTGGTATTTAAGATTTACCGTAAGGAATATATACGTTAGTATACTGTATATGCGCATGAAAGGTTTGATTATTGCTGCTATTATAGTACTCGTACTTGTTATCATAGGACTTTCTGGTTTTTTTGTTTTTACTTTGTTATTTAATGAGTCTCAGGGTGGTTCCAGTGTGGAAGTTGTTGTTTATGATGAACTTTCTTTGATGTCTGTTGATGAGGGTACTGTTACAGTATATGATTTGGATCAGAATCAATTGGATGTTATTACTGCAGATTCTAGGGGTGTTGCTTACTTAGATTTAGTTCCCGGGGAATATCTTTTAGCAATAAGTGCTCCTGGTTATCAAGAAAAATGGGCCAGTCTTAATGTTAGTGAAACTTCTGATTTAGTGGATGTTCCTCTTGAACGAATTTCAACTTGTGTGGAAGAATGGGAGTGTGGTTCTTGGAGTCCTTGCGTTGAAGGTTTCCAATCAAGAACTTGTGAGGATGTTACTGAGTGTGGAACTGAATATGATAAGCCAAGTGAACAACAAGAATGTTCTCTTCAAGCTTGCAGCAGTGACTTGGATTGTGATGATGGTGATTCTTGTACAGAAGATGTTTGTTCAGGTGGAACAATGTGTACTAATTCTAGGATAACTCAATGTAAGAGTGGAGATAATTGCTGTCCATCAGGCTGTAATTCAATAATAGATAGTGATTGTGGAAGCAGTCCTTCCAGCGGTTGTCAGAGTGATTCTGAGTGTGATGATGCAAACCCTTGTACTTCTGATGAGTGTGAAAACGAAGTATGTTATTTCAATGATAAGAGTGATGATTCTTCTTGTGGAACTGACAAAATTTGTTGTGACGGTTCATGTGGGTACATAGTATGTTCTAGTGATTCTGATTGTGATGATTCAGATTCTGGTACGGATGATGATTGTGTGTATCCTGGTAAATGTAATGCTTATTGTACTAATACTGGTTCGGGGGGCTGCACTAATGAATGTTCTCCTGAAGGCATGTTTTGTGATGGCACTACTTGGATTAATTGTAGTTATTGTGATACTGATGAGTGTTTAGATGAATGTTCTCCTCAATACAATTGTGCTGAACAGAATTCTTCAAGCGGAAATTGCTGGTGTGAATGTGGAGATTATACTTTAGGTAATGAAGACGATGTGGATGGGGGATGTTCAGATAGCTTAGATAATGATTGTGATGGCGATACAAACTGTGATGACAGTGATTGCGCGAGTGATCCTTATTGTGCTGGTGGATGCAGCAATAACGGTGAATCATGTTTATTGGATGGTGATTGTTGTGATCCTTCACTTTGTGATGACAGTGAAAGCACTTGCTATGAATGCAATGGCTTTTTAGATCATGCTGGTTTGTGTGAATTAGAGTGCGGCGCGCCTGCTTGTGATGATGAATTGCCTGGTTCAAGTTCTGGTGGCACTTGTTGTGTGAGTGATTGTTCTGCTAGTACTAGTGTTGGTTCTTGTGATTGTTTAACCGGTAATTGTGAGAGTGGTTATTGTTCAAGTGGTTCTGCTTGTTATTCTGGAGTAACTTGTAGTAGTCCTGGTTGGGATTATTCTGATTTGAATTCGTCTTGTGAGGATGTTTGTTCTGCTAGTCTTTTGGGCTTCCGTGCATGTGATGTTTCAGGTTGTTTCCAACATCATACCTATGTTTGTGATGTTTCTAATGAGTGTTCAAGTGGATCGAGTGACATGCATTGTGGTTCAAATACTTACAATTGTCATTATTCTAATGCAGGAACTTATGAATGGTATGTTGGTCCTATGCCTTATGGAACCGAAACTGCTTGTGAGGATGGTTATGATAATGATTGTGATGGTTTGATTGATTGTGAGGGTGCTGGTGATCCTGATTGCCATTGTAGTACACAAACATGTAATGAAGTTTGTCTTAGTATTTCCGGTTGTGTGAATGGCGGTTTTTGTACTAACATTGCCTCACCATATGTGGATTGTGTGTTCTCTGGTTGTATTGTAAAATATAACAGGTGTGAAGAAAATGGTGACGGAAGAGACTACTGTGTTGGTCAGGGACTAGCTCGTTGTATTTGTGAGGGGATACTTCTACCTCCTTAATCCTGTTTTTTTATGTGGTAGGCTAGTGCGGGTAGGGCTATTACTATTATGAGGAGTATCCATATGGGGTATTCGCTTCCTGTATATTCTGCTTGTTTTTCAACAAAGAATTTAACGCTTTTATGGTTGACTACGTCAAATGATGTGTTTAGGACTTGGAAGTTCATGTTGTATTCTCCGGATAGTTCAGGTATGAATACTGTAATCTTCTTTGTAGCAGTTCCTCCTGGTATTCCTGAAGGTTCTATTATTCGTTGTCCTGTACAGAATATTGATCCTGGGCAACCATTGCCTACTAACGTATAATTTAAGATGATTGGATCGCTTCTATGGTCTCCTATGTTGCTTATTACTACAGTGAAATTGTTTTGTGCGCCTACTATAATCCTACTTGGTTTTGTTATGTCTACTATCACAAGTTCAGCAGGTGCTCTGACTTCTATGGTTGCATAGTCATCATCATCTACTCTAATGAAATCTGGAGGGGTTCCGTAATCTGTTACGTTAAGCCTGACTATTTTTACTCCTGTTGTATCACAAAGGTATGTTGTAGCAACTCCATTTTCGTTGTTTCCTGTATGATATGTGCTACCATCTATTTTCCATTCATATGTTAGGTTGCATTTAGTGAAATCGCTAGAGTCAAATCCTGTAGGGCAGTCGAGTGAGTCATGTGAGCTGTTTCCACTTAATGTTATGGTATCTCCCATATCACAAAGGTATATTCCGTTCACTGGACAGCCTAGCTTTGCACATGCTACTGGATAGTCATTTGTTGGGGGGTTTGTTATGTCTATTGTAATGCTTGTTAAGTTGCTTGCTCCTAGTGTATCATTTGCCCATAATGTGACTGTTTTGAGTCCAGGACTGTTATATGTTATTGTTGGAGTCAGTTTAACTTGAACATCTGTAGCATTTGCTCTGAATGGTGTTTGAGGTGCACTGCCATTGTTCCAAATGTAATATTCTATTTCGTTGTTTGGGTCTGTTGGCAAATATCCATCCCAGTTTGCACAGTCTAAGTCATCTGGGTCACAGCATCCATCATCTATGCCGTTCCATTCTCCATCAAAGTCTAATGGTACTCCTTTGTATGCAAACCAGTTGATTCCATTCCATTGTATGTTTGTATGCGTAAAGTTCATGTTTGGTTCTGTGTTGATTGAGGGATCTGCTATTAAGAATGAAAGTATTGGAGTGCCAACCACTCGATCAAATGCATCTTTGTACCATATTCTCCAAGTGATGTTTGTTCCTGCTGGGAATGCATCTGATGTGTTATGCCAAATAAAGTCTGTTTTGCCCCATTCTTGGAGGGTTGTTATAATTTTTGGTGAGCCCCATGATTCTTTTATCACGCTAATGTCTTCTTCTGGAAGCATTTTTACGTATGGTTCATAGTCAAGCATTCTTCTTCCGTACACTTCTTTAATGTATCCGTTTATGTTATTCTGGTATGCACTTCCACTTTGGCCTTCAGAGAGGATTAAGTATTTCCATTCTGCTTTGTTGCTGAATTGTGCTGAGGTAATGTCTGTTTCTATGTATTGAATTCCATCTACCATCAAGTACATATTGTTTCTTCTTACAAACATTTCAACTAAATGATCTTGGTCGTCTCCTACTGTACCATTATTATAACTGCCTACGCCTCCTGCGGGACCACCAGCACCTATGTTTATTGTTAATTCATCTCTCTTTGTTACACTTCCTCCAATCAAAACGCCTGCATTAAAACTTGCTGAAATACTATATCCTTCTTCACATTCAGTTGGGTCTGCTGTACCATTGTACAATGTTTTATTGTCTATGCTTAGTCCAAATCCGCTTCCCTTACTGAGATCTGGATGGTCTATGGAATTGAGGCGCATTCTTACTTTTACGTGTGGATTTCTTGTAGTCCATTTGTCATTTGGATCTTCAAACAAAGGTATGCCTTCTGCAAAATGTCCATCAGAATACTCACAGTTTGTGCATCCAGTGTGATAAAAGTGAACTCCGCCTGCATCCCAGTTCAACCAACTTTCTGGTCTTACGCCTGAACCTCCTCCTGCTTCCCAGCATTCTTGACAATATCTGCCAGTGTAATTTCCCCAGCATTGTTTTCCAAAATTGTCACATGACCCACAGAACGGATATGGTGCTGGATCATTTACTGCTCCTGTCAAATTTCTATAGTACATCATTGTTGCACTAGCATTACTTTCGCTTGTGACAGCAGTTTGATTACTGTAGTACAAAAAGACACTTGGAACTGAAAACGAATAAAGTTCTGGCAGGTTTATGTAGACTTGCGCGCTGATTCCATCTGTTTTTTGTTCTATCCAGTAGTCTAGTTTATTTCCTTCTATGTCATAAAATCGAATGTCTGAGAAGTCTGGATTCATGTCACTATCGTAGTCTACTGTAATGTATATTTGATAATTTCTGACTGGGTCCGGAGTGTTTCCTTGTCCTGAATTGTCTATTAACACTTCTTTTCTTTTGGTCCAGTCTGGTCCTGCATGCCATGGATAAATAGTAAAGTTATAGCCTGGATTTCCACTTTCATTAGTCCAAAGCCAAGCATATACTACAGTAGTATCCTGAGCCATTGCACTCATGTTTACTGCTTCTCTAGTGTTATTATCCACTGCTACGCTTGGAGGCGCGCCGGTAAGGTTTTGTGTGTGATTTCTTTTTAGTGGTGGGCTTGTATCAATGTAATAATATAATGTTACTGCAGTTTGCCAGGTGTTTGCATTTCCATTCATGTCTCTGCATGCGATTGTGACGTTGTTTATTGGTTGTATTTGCCAGTCTTTGAATCCGGATATGTCACATTCTATGTCATTTGTTGCATCTCCTCTACAGTCAAAGAATAATCCACTGGCGTTTGCGTGGGCACCATTGGTTACCATGTCGTCGTATCCTTGTAGTGGCTTGTTTACTGCTGCATAACAGTCTCCGTCTTCATCTAAGTCCAATTTTAGTGTGAATTCTGTGTATGGTATGTAAAATCCCATTGGTGGATTCCAGTTTGCTTGGTCTGGTTCGTCTTCGTCTTGCCAGTACCAGCTTGGAAGGTAACTTGGGGGTATTGGTACGCCTGTTTTGTTTCCTACTCCCATTACAAGCCATGTTCTATCTCTTCCTGTAACATTTTTTGCGAATGTTGGCATGTTTGGAACTGGAAGTATAACTCCATTACTGGCATCTTCCACTCCTGTGTGAAAAGTACTATCAGAAATCCACATTTTTCCATTTTTATCCCATTTCCATGTTCCAACGTGATTTGATTTTCTGGCGAATGAACAGTCCCACCACCATTGTGTCACTCCTACTGCAATATACCATTCTGCGTTACCTGTAGCATTAAAAACTAGTGCAGGTCTGTTAGTGGTAATGAATTGCCAGCAAGCACTAGGTCCAGCAGTTTTTGCACAATATGGATCTTGGCTTCTCCAATCATATGGACCTATTCGAGGTCCAAGATTGGTTAAAACCTCTTTTTTTTCTATCCAGCTTCCGCCAACATATACCCATGATTTTAGTCTTCCATCTCCGTTTCCTGCTATTAGAGTGAGGTTTCCATCTCCTGTGACGTTGAAGCCGACTGTTGGACTACTATAACATTCTCCATTGCAATATTGTGGGAGAGTATCATCTATTGGATCATTAACCCATCCTGCTATGGTTAGGCGATATCCATCAAAATGCCCGTCAGTTCTTCCTGTTATTAAGTATGTCGTTCCACTGTGTTCAAAAATTGTTGGTCTTGCCCAACCGCCTGTGTTGACTAGGCCTGATACTATCACATCATTTCTTTGCCATTGTCTGCTAGCGTTGTCCCACCAATATCCTCTCCAACTTCCGTCTTGTAATCCTAGTATCATGAGGTGTTCTCCAGGGGCCATGCCTGTAGGATCTTTAAATATTGCTGGAGCTGGGTTGCATTGGTTGTTTGCTCCGCATGATGCTGGCCAGCTATCACTTAATTCTGATATGTCATCGTTTCTGTACCAGTTTTCCATCAAGCCTTGTGCTGCATATGCACTTGAAGCGAATAATATTAGAATGAATATTGGTAGAAATTTCTTTAACATTTCGACACCTCTTATGATTTCCCCTTAGTACTATAATAAATCCAACCAAAAGAGATATAAATTACTTGCGCTTAAGAAGTTTTGATTTAATGAGGTTTTTATGATGTTAAAAAAGATTATTTTTTTAGGTGTATTTTTCGTGTTTTTAGCAGTTGTTGGTGTAATTGCTTTTGTTTTACTTTTTCCGGTGGATTCAGGAGATAATTTACAGGTTACTGTTTTAGATTCTGGTTCTGCTGAACTTTTGAGTGGTGCTACTCTTAATGTTTATGATTCTGGGAATAACTTGGTTACTCAGCAGGAGAGTGCAGAGGGTCTTGCTTCTTTTGATTTGAAGCCTGGTTTGTATCACATAAATGTTTCTTATGAGGGTTATGAAGAAAGAATGATAGAGGTTGAAGTGAAGTCTTCTAAGTTTGCTCATTTAGAGGTTCAAATTTCAAAATGGCAGGGAGTCATCCCCTCAGTTTGTGTGGAAAACTGGACTTGTACTGAGTGGGCAGAATGTTTGGATGGTGTTCAGTCAAGAGCTTGTATTGATGATAATTCTTGTAACACTACTACAGGTAAGCCTTCTGAATCCCAAGGTTGTATTGTTACTTGTAAGAATGATGCAGAGTGTAGTAATAATAATCCTTGTACTAACGATGCTTGTTTGGCTGGAACTTGTGTACATACTCAAATAAGTTCTTGTGTTGATGGTGATTTGTGTTGTCCTGTAAAATGTGATCATACTTTAGATTCTGATTGTCCTCATTTTGGAGCGTGTGAGACGGATGGTGATTGTGTTGATGAATTCCCTTGTACTATAGATGTTTGTTCTAATTCACTTTGTTATCATAATTCTCAGACGGATTGTTTGAATAATGATGAGTGTTGTCCGTTAGGTTGTGATTCTTCTACAGATAATGATTGTACTAATGCACCTCCAACAAAAGATTGTTCTATTGACAGTGATTGTTCTGATTGGAATTATTGTACTGTTGACGAGTGTAAAAGTGGTGTTTGTGCTTACACGCAGATAACTTCTTGTTCTGCTGGAGACAGTTGTTGTCCTCAAGGATGTGATTATTTGAGTGATGCTGATTGTGATCAGTGTGGAAGTGATGGTGATTGTGTTCCTGAGGATCCTTGTTTGGAACCTTTATGTACTTTTGATGATTTAGTTGGTGCGACTCGTTGTGTTTTCAGACCGATAAACTTGTGCAATCATGGTGATGGTTGTTGTCCTTTGAGTTGCTTCCCTGAGAATGATGATGATTGCGTTGGTTTTTGTCAGACACGTGATGATTGTGATGATGATGACCCGTGTACTCAAAACCTTTGTTTATATCGACAGTGCGTGTTTGAGGAAATAACCGAGTGCGGTCCGTTTGAAGAAGGAATTGGTTGTTGTCCTCCTGGTTGTGAGTATAATCCAGGATATCCTAATCACGACCCGAACTGTGAGTATTCTCCTTAAGGAAGTAGGAGAGTGTTGGAACTGCTATGAGTATCAAGAGTAGAATCCATAATGGGTATTCGTCTATTGAATATTCTTGTATTTTTTCAACGAACACTGGTATCATCCTAGTATGGCGTTCTCCGGTTAGGTCTTCAAGTACTGTTATGTTTATCATGTAGGCTCCTGGTTCCATTGGAATCCACAGAGTAATGTTTTTTCTTGTGGTTCCTCCTGGCAAACCTTTTTCTCTTTTCCATCCTCCTGCTACTAACACATCTGCGGAATCTTTTATCTTGTATGAAATGTTATAGTTTTGACTGTTCCTTTGTCCTGTATTGCTTACTAGCACTGTAATGTTGTTGTTTGAGTCTTCGACTAGAGGATTAACTAGGTATACTTCTGCTACAACAAGGTCTGCTGGTGAAAGGCTTGGATAAACATCGAGTGTGGTTCTTTTTTCGTCTGTATTTCCTTGTGAGTCTCCTACAGTTAAGTTTATCCTGTAGGTTCCTGAAGTTGCTGGGCAAGTATAATGTGTTTCAACACATTTTCCGCCCCATCCTAGGTTACATCGTGCGTCTCCATCAAAGATGGTTTCTGTTATTGGAGTGAAAATTTCCCACCGATAATTTAATCCAATGCATGGACCTACCGCACCACATCCTGGTTCATCTTCATCATATGAACCGCTTCCACGCAAGGTAATTTCTTCTCCAACTTCACAGGTGTATGGACCGTTTGGATCTGAAACTGGGGGGAATGTTGCAAATGGTAGGACGTTTACTATTCTAAAGGCTTGTGCGTATTGTCCTATTGAATCATATATTCTTGCTGTGACATTGTATGGTGATTCTGTTGAATCATTTAATTCTGGGAATCCGCTAACAAAGTTTTCTTTTTCTATTGGATTTGTATCGTTTGCTTCTGTCCATATTAGTGTGTTCAAGTTAGCATATACGTTCCATGTAATGTTTGAGGTTGGGTATGTTGCGCAAGAGCCTGCGAGGCATGCTGGGTTGTATGAGGTACATCCAATTATGTTACAGTCTGTGTCGTTAGCTTCTGCTCTTAAAATAGTATGGTTTCCTTCTGTTAAGTCAACTGTTAAGGCAGAGCTCCAGCCTGTGGTGCTGTTATGGGTTAGGTTTATTGTTGGATTACTGCTTGTTATGTTGAAATATTTGAAGGGTGTTGAACCTATATGACTGAACATGTCTTCCATGTGTACTCTCCACCAGACCATTGTGTTTATCAGGTTTGTACTATGGTTATTCCATGGGAAGTCTGCTCGAGCAGAACCGGTTGGGAACAGGTTTTGTGGTGAATCATAGATTGTTGAGTACATTCCAGGAGAATATGTTTCAGCTGTTTTAATGAAAACTGTTGGACTTATTGGTACTTGTTGATGCACAGTTAAGTTATCAAGGTATCCTTCTGCGTATGACGATCCTGCGTGCCTGGAAACATGTTCCATTGCCACAAAGTGTTTCCAGTTGATCTTTTCTAGTGCAACTTCGCTTATGTCGAACTTGTCGCATATTTGTCCAGGGGAGAAGTCTGTTTTGAATATTAGTTGGCTTCCGTTAACCTCGATTTCATATGTATGATATGTATCGTCTATCGGAGCAAAGTCACATGCTGCTCCAAGTATCTCTCCTTCTGGTGTACTAATGAATGCTTTTATTGGAACTTCTCCAGCTACTGGGCGCACTCCTTTTACGTCTGATCTTCCGCTTAAATCTAATTTGAATCCTACAACACTTGAACTGCATTTTTCTGTTGGTCCACTGTTTGGTTTATACCAGCCTTCTTCATCACTTAATCCAAAGGTTGCTGATAGTCCAAATATGTTGGTGCAATCTCCTTGATCAAATTTCATTTTTACTTCAAAATGAGGATTTTTGGTTTCCCAATTGTTGCTTATGTTTATGTATTCTGTGAATATTTTGCTGTTTGCTAATCCGCCTCTGTGAGCAGAGAATTCAAATGCTTCTTCTGTTGTGTCATATCTATAATGGCTTTGAGCTTGTTCTTCCCAGCATTCTGGATATCCTGTTGGAGCAGTGCACGGTCCACAGTCTAAACCGGGATCTGAGTCAAAAGTGTTGTAATAAATGTAAGTGCCTTGTGGATCGCTTGTGTCAGGATAATCTGTAAGGTTCCCATAATACATGTAAATTGTTTCGTTTGCAAACGCATGGAGAGTTGGCAGTCTTACGTATACATGAGCTTTTCTGATTGGTCCTGCTCCTTCTACTGCTGCAACATCATGGGTGAGTGGATTGCCTACTAAATCATAAAATCTAATGTCTTCAAAGTCCATTCCTATTGTTGCATTCCATCGTAGGCCAATGAACAAAGTATAATTTTTTGTGTCGTATGGTGTGTAAATGTTTGAGATTACTATTTTTCTTCTGTACGGCTGGTTAGGATCTATCCAGGGTTGCGTGCTATAATTGTGGAAGCTTCCGCTTTCATTGGTTTCAAGCCAGACAGTAGTCATAACCATATCTGAAACATTTGTTCCTAGCGGGATTGTATTTGCAGTGTTAGCTAGCCAGCCTATTGAATATGGCGTGCCATTGAGTGGTGTTTGATCTAGATAATCTGGAGGAGTGGTATCAACTCCGTATAATAAGTTGGTTGTTTGGTTATCAGAATCTTCATTTTGGAATAACGTATCCCTACATGCAACAGTAACAACGTTATATCCGCTGCCTCCAATGATTTGCCAGTCTTGAAGGTTGATTATATCACAGCTGGATTTAAATGTTCCATCTCCAGTGCAATCGACTGCAAACGGGTCTCCACCTATCTCAGCAGTTCTTATTTCACTGTAATTCATTGTTCCTGGTCCGCTTAAAGGATTTATCATTGCATAGCAGTCACCACGTTCATTCAGGCTGAATGTGAGATTAAAATTGTTTTGTGGGAACCAACTGTTGCTTGGTGGAACAAAATCTGAGGCTATTGGGGGTCTGTTATCCATCCAGTAAAATGCATACACGTAACCGTTTCTGTTTTCTCCTCCGAAAAACCAGCTCATGCCATTTCCTCTCAAGTCTTTTCCAATGGATGGTGCAACATAGTGTTGATTCCATCCTCCTGGCGTATAACAGCTGCAACCAGGGTCATATCCCCAAACATCTGTAAATCCACTAGTGTATTCACCATCTCCTCTCCAATAACCTATTTCGCTTCTTGAGTATGCACTAAGCCAAGTGTTTGTTATAATTGCTGGTGCCCAATTTTCATGAGCATTGATGTTTGCAACTTTTTGGTTTCCTCTTATGTTGTATGCACTGTCTGATCTTGAAGGAGCTCCAATGCTGCCCCACCTTGCGTTCCATGCAATGTTTCCTCCTTGAACCCATTGGTTTGTTCCAGTGTCCCAAGTATATGCTCTATGCGGGTCACTGTAACTGTTTCTTGTTACAATAAGTTCCCAAAGGCTTTCTATTGGATTGTAAGCTATGGTTGTAGTAGTTCTGCTGCCATAATCACCAAGCAGTCCTGGCGTTATCGACGCGGTATCACTTTGCCATCCAGATGCACCTTCCCAGCGATATCCTCTTAAAGTTCCATCCAAACAACCAACAAGCATCCAACACTTATTCGCATGTCCTGGGATTGGCAGGTCACACACTACTTCAGGAGTCGCGCCTGTACAGCTTGGTTGATCTAGTGCAGGGTGTAGGGTCCAAGCGATTCCAGACCAACGCATTCCATATATAGATCCGTTTTCAAGTCCTGCGAAAAGCAGGGGTGTGTTAGCATAATTTGTGAATAATGGGTCTTTAATGTATGCTGGAGCAATCCTTTGACCCGAAAAAGCTGAAATGAATGCTGAGCTTGGCAGTCCAGCAAGGTCATCTAATTCCCATCTTTCAACTTGTGCGTAGCATGTGCTTGCTAACAGCAAGGTAAAAATCAATAGGATTTTAGAGGATTTTAACATTATAACACACCTAATTACTATATACCCAACCAAAAGAGATATAAATTGCTTGCGTTTAATGGTCTTTTGTAGGAAACAGGGTGTTAAGCATGATTGGAAAGATTTTAGCAGTATTGTTTGCTTTGTTATTAATTATTGCAGCAATGGTACTTTTTTTGCAGCCAGTGGGTGTTCAAGAGAGTTTAGAGATTACTGTTTTAGATCATGCTTCTTCTCGTCCTCTTGCTGGTGTTACTGTAAGAGTGTATGATTCTCAAAGTAACTTGTTGGGTCAACAGTCTACTTCTGTTGCTGGAACTGTGTCTTTTAATTTGAAGCCAGGAGAGTATTCTGTTAATGCTTCTGTTTCTGGTTATTCTGAGAAACAAAAGGAGGTTTCTTTGAATGCCGGTAAAAAAGCAGTTTTGCAGTTAGCTATTGTTCGGGATGCTGTCTCTGTTTGTGTTGAAAAATGGGATTGTGGTGTTTGGACTCCCTGCACTGATGGTTTTCAGACTAGAGAGTGTACAGATATGAATGATTGTGGTACTGATCAGGATTTGCCTGATGTTAAAAAAATGTGTGTGGTTTCTGTTGAGTGTGAAGTGGATGCTGATTGTGTTAGAGGAGGCAATCCTTGCATTTCTGACTCTTGTATTAATGGCAAGTGTCTTCATAGTTCTGTAACAGTGTGTTTTAGTGGTGATGGTTGTTGTCCTTCTGGTTGTTCTGAAGACCAAGATAATGATTGTAAACTGATTGGTCAGGATTGTGTTAAAGATTCTGATTGTATTTCTACTGCCTGTTTGGTTAGTTCTTGTTTGAAAGGTGCTTGCATTTATGCTCCTTTAACTGATTGTATTAGTGGTGATGGTTGTTGTCCTAGTACTTGTGAAGTTGCAGTAGATTCTGATTGTGTTTCTTCAAGTTGTGTTTCTGCTGCTGATTGTTTTGATGGTGACCCTTGCACTATTGATAATTGCGTGAATGGTGTATGTGATCGTTCTAGTATTACTAATTGTAGTATGATTATGGATGAGTGTTGTCCTTCAGGTTGTGATGAAAGCACTGATGCTGATTGTGGTTCATGCGCTAAAAACAGTGATTGTGAAGATGGCGATCCGTGTACAAGTGATTCTTGTACTGGTTATCCTTTAGCATGCCAAAACAGGCCAGTAATCCAATGTGGTAGTAGTGATGGTTGTTGTCCTTTAGGTTGTTCTAATGATGAAGAGTCTAGCATGTATGATTCTGATTGCACAGAGAAAGGTTGTACTCATTACACGGATTGTGATGATGGCAATGCTTGCACAGAAGACATCTGTAATTTTGATTCATTCACTTGTGATAACGTGCAAATAACTAGTTGCATAGATAGTGATGGTTGTTGCGCGCCTGGTTGTGATGAGACTAATGATAATGATTGCTCTGGTTCTTCTTGGTATTGTGAGAGTAATGAAGATTGTGTGAGTGAAGATCCTTGTACTGAGAGCATATATTGTGATTTAACTAGGAATGAGTGTGTGGTTGTGGATAAAGCTTGCGGTCCAAGTGATGGTTGTTGTCCTGGATCTTGTTATGAAGAATCTGGCGAACCTTGCGAGCATTATGGTGGGGATCCAGACTGTGAAATCATTGAACCTTGTCCTTAGTCTACGTAAGGAATAAGACCGAGCAAGTCTGATGCTATAAAAGAATAGCCATATTTTTGGTATAGCATGTCGCCGGCTCTGCCGTTAATGTTTGCTGCCATTGTTGCTGCATCGAATAAAGGCATTCCTTGTGCGATGAGTCCTGCGGTAATCCCTGCTAGGATATCTCCAGTTCCTCCAACTGTCATGCCCGCGTTGCCTGTGGGATTTTTTCTGACTTCGATTCCATCAGAAATTAAGTCTATTGGTTCTTTTAGTAAGATTATTTGGTCTTTTTTTGCTAGTTCTTGTATTTTTTGGCGTGTTGGTTTTACTTTGAACAATAGTTCAAATTCTTTTGTGTGTGGAGTGAGAACACAATTTTTAGGCACTTTTTCTAGTGCTTTCAGTGCGTCTGCATCTATGACTTTTGGTTTGTTTATTTTATCACAGAATTTTTTGACTGTGTCTTTTGTTTTTACGCTTGTGCCAAGGCCTGGTCCCATGACTATACAATCTGCGTTTTCTGCTAGTTTCATTACTTTTGGGTAGTGGCTTGGAGAGAGAACTGTTCCGCGTAGTTTACTTGTTATCAAGTCAGGAGAGAGTGAATTTATTGCGAATGCTACGCGTTCAGGACATGCTATTGTTACAAGGTCTGCTCCTGCACGTAATGCTGCTAGTCCTGCGAGTGCAGGCGCGCCTACGTAGTCGTCGCTTCCTCCGACAATAAGCACGCGTCCGTTTTGGCCTTTGTGGCTGTCATGTTTTCGTTCAAGCATTTTAACACCTAGTATGCGTTGCTCATTAAGCCAACGCTTTTTGCTGGTTTACCGCAGGCAATGCATTTTCCCTTGGCTTTTTTCCCAACTATGTTGCCTCTGTATTCTAGTTTTTCTTCCAGATTTTTCGCGCATTCTTCTGAACATACTTCTACTTCATATGTGAAGCCGTCTTTGAGTTGTTTTGGATTGGTTGCTTTTTTGGTCAGAGATTTTTGCTTTTCCCATGCTTTTTCATGCATTGTTTCAGTAATGTTTTTTGCGAGTTTCTCTAGTTCTTTGTCCAGGCTTGATAACGCAACACTCTTTTTCTCGCCTGTGTCTCTGCGCACGAGCAATGCTTTGTTTTCTTTGACTTCTCTTGGTCCAAGTTCAACGCGTATTGGCACTCCTTGTTGTTCCCAGCGATAATATTTAGCTCCTGGAGTTTCATCTGTTTTGTCTATTACTGCTCTCCAACGCTCTTTTATGCTATCAAACACTTTTTCTGCTGTTTTAGTTGGATCTTCTTTGTTTTTGAATATTACTGGCACTACTGCTATTTGCACTGGCGCGAATTCAGGTGGTAGTACTAGCCCTCGTTCATCTCCATGCGCGCTGATTAGTCCGGCGATGCATCTGCCGGAAATGCCGTGGCAGGTAAGCACTGGGTGGTTGTGCGAACCGTCCTCCTGTTCGTATGTGATTTCAAACATTTTTGAGAAGCCTGTGCCCAGGTTATGAGATGTGGCTATTTGTAGTGTTTTGCCGTTTGGCATTACTTGGTCGAAAGCCACGGTTTCTTCTGCGCCTGGGAAGCGGTCCCATGCAGGTCTTTTTACGATATAGTATGGTGTGCATAGTGCGTCAAAGAATTCTTTATATGTTTTTTCAATGCTGTCCATTTCTTGTTGTGCTTGTTTTTGGTTTGCGTGCGCGCAGTGTGCTTCTTTGAAAAAGGTGATTTCTCTGTCTCTGATTAGGGGTCTGGTGTGTTTGGTTTCGTAGCGGAAAGTGTTGACTATTTGAAATATTTTTAGTGGTAGGTCTGCGTGGCTTCTTATCCAGAGAGCAAACATTGGGTAGATTACTGTTTCGCTGGTTGGGCGTAGTGCTAACTTTTCTTCAAGTTTTGAACTGCCTCCATGAGTTACCCAGTATACTTCACTGTTGAATCCTTTTACGTGTTCTTTTTCTTTTTGTAGTTGGGTTTCTGGAATCATCAGCGGAAACCGTGTTTCTTGGTGTCCTGTGGATTCAAGCAGTGCGCGAAGTTTGTTATAGACTAGGCGTTGCATTTTGAAGCCGTATGGTGTCCATACTAATGCGCCTTTGAGCTTGTATCTGTTATCAACTATCAATCGAACGTGTTCGTTGTACCAGTCGTAGAATGTCATAGCTAGTCCCCCTAGCCAGTGATTAAGCTAGTTGTTTTTTTCTGTGTCCAGCAACCTATTTAAACTTAGTGTTCTTTTATTTTATTGATGAAGAAGTCTAAGAAAAAGAGCCGGGTTCGTAATTATGTGAGGTCTTTGTTGAAGAAGCTTAATCGTAGCAAGGACGTTTTGATGAAGCGTCGTTCTCCTGATACATATCATGCTCATTGGGATGATGATTGAATCTTTTTTTGGGGGCATGAATAAATACTTTCCTTGTCATAATATTTTCATGGAAATTCCGCGAAGTAATCAAGAGATTGGCGTTTTCATGCTTGCTTTTGTGTTTAGTGGTATTTTAGCCATGCTAGGATTAGTGCTTTTACAGTCCTTGCCTGTGCCTGCCACTGGTTTAGCAAGTGCTAGCAATAATGGGCTTTTGCTTGGATTGTTACTGTTAGGAGTGATTGCTGGATTTGTTGCTGTTGAGCGGTTGCGGGATTCTCAATAACGCTTTTATACTATGGATTCGTGATTAAAAGAGGTGTTTTTTTATGCCAGAAGAAGAAAAGAAAGTTGAAGAAGAGCCTTCAGATGAAGAGCTTGAGAAACAAGACCTAGCTTTTGCTAATGCTCAGGTTGTTAGAGTAATGAAAAAGAGCATGGCTAAAGACAAAATGATTAAAGCAGAAGTTAAGGTAGCTATGAACAAGTTTTTGGAGAAGGTTTGTGCAGATATTTCCCAGAGAATGAATTCTTATCCTTATGTAATGATGGATTATAGAATGTTTCGTCAAGCAATCAAGCCTTATGAAGAACTAGAGGAAATGAACAATGAGAAAAGGCGCATGATTACTCATTTAGCTGCATTGAAGGCAGATGCTGATAGAATGGTTAGGGATCTTGAGAAAACGTTGCCTGAACAAGATCAACAGTATGGGGTTTAAAGCCCCGTTTTCTTCACCAAGTTTTAAATAATCTGCTGGTCTCTTTACTTTTATGAATTTAAAAGACCACGGATGGTTAGCTGGCCTGTTTTTTGGTTTTGTTTCTTCGTTTGTAGGCTTTCTTGTGGCTGGTTTTTTTATGATATTTGCTGTGTTTGTGCTCGCAGTTTTGCAAATTTTGAGGGAGTCTCTTGGCTTTGATTTTTCTTTTCTCGGAGTTTTTTCCCTTTCTTTTGTTCCCGTCTTTGTTTACATTGGCTTTGCCCCTCTCCTTGTTTTAGCAGTTTCCAAAGATTGGGACAAAAAGAATCGGCTTAAGGCTGTTTCCATTGCATTACTTGTTCAGGCTTTGTTTGCTTTTGTTTTATTTGCTGTTCTACCTTCAACTTTTTTCTAGTCTTCCGAGAAGCAGTACGGGGTTTAATCCTGTTCAACTTTTTTCTGGGTTAGCGTCTTCTTCTGACGGTTTTGATTTTTTTGGCTTTGATGCCTTTTCCTGAGTGTTCAAATACTCTTATTGCATGTTCTTTGGTTGTTTTGTGTGGGCTTTCTATCATGTCCATTCTGAAATGAGCGGTTTCGCCGCATGTGTTTGTTAGAGTGGAATGAATTGCTTTGAATAATCGAGGGTGTGTTTGTTCTACTGAATGACCCAATCCGTCATGTCTTTTTTTTCTTGCTTCTTTTACTTTAGCTGGGAGTGCATCGTGTTCGAGAAAGTGTCCTTCAAGCGAGTCAAGAGCTTTGTATGTTATGTCTTTTATGTTGTGAGGTGATTTTTCGTCTCTTTTGAGGTATAGTGTTACGTGGTCGCTGAGTTCTAGTTTATATTTTTCGAAATCTGTCATTTTTTTTCACCTTATCAAGCTCGTTGTTTCAGTCTTTTCGACTTTTCCGGTTGAATCGTTTACATCAATGCGTAGTAGTCTCATGTCTGAAGCAGTTATTGCTGCGCGCCATACTCCTTCTCTGAGTGTAAGGATTATTTTTGTGATTTGGCTTTGGTCGATTTTTTTGGCTTGTTCTTGAATTGTTGTTAATGCTTGGTTTTGGTTTATTCCTTTTAGTGAGAGTTTTTCATAGTGGTTTTCTAGTAGTGGCTTGGATTCTGGGCTTATTTCAACCATGTTTTCAGTATTTTTTGCTGTGAAAACGTTTTTTGTTTTTGGGTGGAAGAATACAAATTGCCATTCTCTTTCATCGTTAAATTGGCTCATTAGCAGGAGTAGGGATGAGAGATAGTATCCTTCATCAAGTCTTTTTTTGATTTGAGGTTCTTCCATCACATTTTTTTCTGCTTGATCTAGTTTCACTTGAACAGCTCCGCGAGTTCATTTGATGCTTTTTCTACGCTAACGTTTTCAATGATTTTGACTGGGGGTCCTGTCATGACTGAGAGGGTGATTGCTGCTCCGCGGTCCATGTCTCGTTGCGTTTTAATTTCTTCAAGTGTGTTTTGTTCACGCGTTCGTATGCTGGTATCTTTGTTGCGTCTTTTTTGGACTTCTTCGATTGGAGCTTCAATGAGTATGATGTTTTTGAAGTTTAGTTCTTCTGCCATCCAATGTGGAATACCCGGGAAGAATCCGTAATGGCTTTCAATGGTCAAGTGCGTATCTAGCAGTACTTTTCCAGGCATTTGTTTGAGTCTGGCGACAACCTTTCTTTGGATTTTGCGCGTGGTTTCTGCGTCAATGCTTTTCAGGTCATCTCTATTTTCTGCGAGTTCCATTTCTTTTGCGATTCCCAAGACCATATCACCAAAGTTTATGTGTGTGAATTCTGCTTTACAGTTTTTGATTACTGTGGTTTTTCCGACTCCGGATATTCCTGTCAAGAGATATATCATTTTTATCTTACTCCTAGGTAGATTACGGTCAGGCCAAGAAATATGAGTAGTAGGCCAATTGATCTAAAGTAGTAGTCTGGTTGTTGTATTCTTTTTTTGAGTAGGTTTCTTGCCATGTTTGGAAAAATATTTTCTATTCCTTTGAAGATAGATATCATTCCTACGACAATTACAAGCCAACTGAATTCTTCAAGCATTTAGAACACCAATTTATCTATAGTTCTTTTTTCTTTTATTCTTTTCCTAGTTTTTCGTAAAGTGTTACTAGTTCTTTAGTTCTTTTTTGTATTGTGTTTTGTTCAGCTGTTTTTATTGCTTCTTTTCCCATTTTTTCTCTTTTGTTCTGGTTTAATAGCAGGTTGTTAATTTTTTCTGCGAGGTTGTGTTCATCATTAAGTTTGAACAGTTCTCCGTTTTTTCCGTTTATTACTTCTGGGAGTGCAAGCGCGTTTGCTCCTATTACTGGAGTGCCTGTGGCCATAGATTCTGTTACGACTAAGCCTTGTGTGTCTGCTCCTGAAGCTATGATGCTTAAATCTGCTTCTTTGTATAATGCGATTAAGTCTTGGTCTTTTACGAAGCCGGTGAAAATTACTCTTTGTTTCAGGTCCATTTGGTCACGAAGTTTCATTAGTTTTTTCAGGGATGGGCCTTTGCTGGTTATTACTAAGCGCAGTTGCGGAAAGTCTTTTATTAGTGGTAGTGCTTTGATAACAACGTCTACATTTTTTTCGCTTGACAGGCGGCCTGCGTGAAGTATGAAGCGTCTTACTGAATATTTTTCATGAATGTATGCTGTGTTTTCTAGTTGGAATTTTTCTAGTTTAATGCCTGTGGGAATGACTGAAATTGGTGTTTTAATTCCTTTTTCTTCTAAAAGTTTTTTGATTATTTGTGAAGGGGTTATCACATGGTTATACTTGTTATAATGTTTTTTTGAGTATGTCCACGCAATGTTTTTTCCTGTGTTTATGAACGGTCCTTTAATCAAATAGTTAACGTAGTCTGCTATCGGAGTATGAAAAGTGCTTATGCTTGGAATGTTATTTTTTTTGGCTGTTCTTACTCCTGCCCAGCCCATTGCAAAAGGGCCATGTGTATGTATGATGTCAAAGTTTTGGTCTTTAATCAAGCGGTTAATGCCTATTGGCGGTAGAGTAGCTTTGAATTCAGGATAGGGCAGGAAGGTAACTGATCTGAATCTGTGGACTGGCGCGTTTTGGAAGAGTTCTTTTCCTGGTGTTGGAGCAAATATTTCTACTTCGTGTCCTTGTTTAACAAGTTCTTCTGTGAATAATTGAATGCTTGTTACTACTCCGTTTACTTGTGGTGTGAATGTTTCTGTGAACATTGCTATTTTCATTAATGTTGATTAACACTTCCTTGAATAAAAAGGTGTTTTTTTTGGTTGTTGGCATAAGTTTTTAATTCTAGCTCGCCTTGTTTTTTGTGATTGACATGAAGGTTTGTGCGTTTTTTTTCTTGTTTTTGCTGGTTCCTGCTTTTGCAACAGATTATTTCGTGGCTACAAATGGAGATGATGAAGGTCTTGGAACAGAAGGAGATCCTTGGCGTACTATTTCGAAAGCTGCGGACACTATGATTGCTGGGGATACTGTCTATATCAAGGAAGGAACTTATAACGAGCGGATCATACCTCATAATTCAGGAAATCCTAGTGAATACATCACGTATATGGCATACCCTGGGGATACTGTTACAGTTGATGGCAATGATATCTACATGAATTGGGCTGGATTGGTTCACATCGTAGACATGAATTACATTAGAATTTCAGGGCTAAGAATAATGCACTCTCAGAGTTTTTGTGTTTATATTAATACTGGTTCGAGCAGTGGAACTCACCATGTAATCATAGAAGACAATTACATCTATAATTGTAGTAGGAGCGGCATCAAGACAAATGGTAAGCGTCCAAATAGACAGGTAAAAAATGTGATACTCGAAAACAATGAAGTTCGCAACACTTGCATTAGTGGTTCTCAAGAATGCATTTCTCTTAGTTATACAGATGATTTCGAAGTGCGCAATAATCTAATTTATGAGTGTGGTGATTGTGGCATAGATGCAAAAGGCGAATCTTCAAATGGTAAAATTTATAACAATCATGTATATGACTGTTATAGCGCGAATAGTGCTGTTGGTGTTTATGTGGATCACGGAACTAATATCGAAATTTTTAATAATACCATACATGACACTAAAGGTTGTGGAATAGCTGCGTCACTGGAAGATTATGATAGTCCTAATGTACTCGAGAATATCACTGTCTACAACAATCTTGTTTATCGTACTGGCGGAGGATTTTGTCATTGGACAGAAAATCATGATGAACCTGCAACAAGAAAAAACATTCTAGTGATAAACAATGTTTTCCACGAGAACACCAATTGTGGTTTTAGAATATCAACTGGCTTAACATTTGATAATTTTACAATAAGGAATAATATCATCACTGATAACACCAACCAACAACTCTTGATTGGTGAAGGAGTTGCACAGATAGACCACAATGTAATACAAGGTTATACTCAAGTTACAGGTGAAGACGCTATAATCGCAGACCCTCTGTTTGTGGATGCAGATGCCGGAGATTTTCATTTACAGGAAAATTCTCCTGCTATTGATAATGGCTCATCCATTTATGCTCCTAATGTCGATTTTGATGGAGTTGGTCGTCCACAAGGAACCACATATGATATCGGTGCGTTTGAGTCTTCTTACTCAGTAGAACAAGACGTTTATTATGTTTCTTCAAGCGGAGACGACAATCATCCTGGTACGCTGGCGTTTCCATGGCGAACCATACAAAAAGCAGCAGACTCTGTTTCTGCAGGAAACACAGTCTATATTCGTGGAGGAACATACAATGAAAAAGTAGATATAACAACAAGTGGGACTTCTGGAAACACAATAACTTTTTCCAGTTATCCTGGCGAGACAGCCCTTATCGATGGAACAGGCATTTCTCTCCCTTGGACAGGTTTGATACATATCAATACTGCCAAATACCTAACTATCAAAAATCTCGTTATACAAAATTCAGAAAGATGGGGTATTTCAACAGCGTTTGAAGGTGGAGCAAGTCCCTCTTCACACATAACCGTCTATAACTGCAGTTTCGAAAACATATACCGTAATGCAGTTTGGTTTTGGCAAGAAGATATTGATCAAGCTCTAATGAATCATATTAATGTATCTCACTGTTCTTTCAACGAAATTCAAACAAGTTTATCTAGCGGAGAGTGCGCGACGTTTGTTGGTAATAACAACTCTGTATTTGAATACAACACAATGACAAACATTCATAAAATAGGCGTCGATTTTGCTTCTGGTTCTACAAACTGTCTTATTGACAATAATGATATTGACGTGACAGGCATGGAAACTAATGCTTTTGGTATATACATAGATGGAGGACAAAAGGATGGCCAGAGTTGCCATAATATCACTGTCTCTAATGATTATGTCCATGGTTCCCGTCAAGGTATTGGCTTCTGTAGTGAGATCGGAGCAAACTCGTATATAAAAAATCTAACCATCGTGAATAATGTTGTAGATGTTGCTGATTATGTTGGGATAGCATGTTTTCATAATTATGGTGTGCTGAATCATTACTATGATGTCACCATAAAACATAACACAATATACTCGCATGGTAGCGGGGGCAGTGCTCTGCGATTAGCCATATATGATGATTATGTTCATGATTTTATCGTAGCAAACAATATTTTTGTATCTGGTGATAGTACGAATTACCAACTATATACTCGTTTTTTATCCACTAATCCTGAGTTAATTCGAGCTAATAACCTTTATTATCATACGAGCAAAGCAGCAAACACTAGATTTGAGGATGGAACCGGTATGTTTGAGCCATCAGCAAAAATAACAGATCCTCTGTTAGAAAATCTTGGAACAGATTTTCATCTTACTGATTTATCACCAGCAAAAGAGGGGGCATCATCTGAATATACTATATCAACAGACTTTGAGGGAAACAGTCGTCCACAAGGAAACGCGTTTGACATCGGGGCGTTTGAGTATGTTCAGACAGGTCCGGATACCCTTCCGCCAGAAACGTTTATTGATAGTGGTCCTTCAGGAGACATCAGTACTGATAATGTGACTTTTGTTTGGCATGGCACTGATGATACTACTCCGCAAGCCAATTTAGAATATAATTATAGTTTGGATGGTGTTTGGTCTGGATGGA
>JAIOSL010000045.1 GCA_021107635.1 archaeon
GTCTATCTGAAGACACTCATGTTTTCAGTGTGTTTGCTAGAGATGAAGCAGGTAACGAAGATGCCATACCTGCTACACAATCTTTCATCATAGACTTAATAAGCAACCCTGTCTGCGGAAACGGTGTGTGTGAGAGTGGAGAAGACTCATCCAACTGCCTAATTGAGTGTCCCTCAGGCAATGGAGGAGGCGGAGGAAACAATGGTGGCGGAGGAAATAATGGTGGAGGAGGAGGCGATGAAGGCACTTCCACAAGCAAGTATAACATTACATTCAACCTCTCTCAAATACCCCCAGAAGAAATCAAAGAAATCATTGAATCAGAACAAATCAAAAACGCACTAGCAGACAATGGCTACAACACTACTACAGAAGGCTTTTCAAGCGCACTTGCTGAAGCAACAAAGAATACCTATCAAGATTGCATGGCATACATGGAGGTTCACAGGCCTACTCCAGAAACCACTCAGATAGACGTTAAAATAGAATGCAATAAAAACACTTTAAAGGATTTAGTGGTGATTGTGGACATCCCTAAAACGTTCGCAGAAACCACTGATGATATCACTGTAACAACTGATCCTACGGCAGAAGTGACTGTGCTTGAAGAAGACCCCTTATACAGTTTCTATCATTCTGATCTGCCAAACGGAAAAGCACTTTACACATTCAACACTCAAGAAATCATTAACCGTGATAACGTTGTCAGCGTTTGGAAACAACCCTGGTTTTTTCAGAAGCCTATACTGGAAAAAGCAAGCATCTGCGGAGACGGCATCCTAGACGAAGGCGAAGAATGCGACACTATCGCCCCAGCAGGATTCAAATGCATTTCATGTAAACTAGAACAAGCACACATCCCAACATGCGTTAACGATGATGTGTGTACTGCAGAAGAAGAATTACTCGGCGACTGCCCAGACTGCAAATTCTCTCCACTCGTAATTCCTAACGAACTCGCTCCCGCATTTCTCTGGATAAGAGCAGGCGCAGGATCAATTCTTTTACTAGCTGCATTGGTCATGCTCGCAGCACTAGCACATCTTTGGAAGAAACGCAAGAAGCTTTAATTTCAAAAAGTTTTATCTCTGAAACTAATATTTGATTTGTAGTTTAATATACTAGCAAATATTTGTTGTTTTTACTACATTAGAAATAAAAAGGATTATTACGTATTTTCAATAAGTGTTTGTTATGAATCAAAAAATATCCTTTTTATTCTATTTACTCTTTGTTTTTTCTATTTTTGTACCTGTTGTTAACGGAGTTACAACTGTATCTATTGAACCATCTACTCAAACAGTAGCTCAAGGTGAAACATTCACACTCTCTGTATTTTGTTCTCCAGATGAACCAGTAAAAGCTTTTGAATTAGGGATTTTTTTCAACGAAACCCTTCTTCAGGCAAACGAAGTGTTAGAAGGAAACATTTTTAGTGGGTATTCAACCTTTTTTAATGATGGTACAATCAACAATAATTCCGGCGAAATTAGTCTTGTTTATAATTTAATACTTGGACAAGGAAATGTTTCAGAAGCTGGTTCTTTTGTTATTATCAATTTTACTGCAAAAAATTTGAATGGGATCTCAGCAATATCTCTTTATGATGTTGGGGTAACAAATGACACTGCGTATATTCCTATTTCTGTAAGTAACGGAAGTGTAAACATTTTTACTTCTTTACCTCCTTCTATCTCCTCTCCAGTTCCTTCAAACGATTCAACAGTCTCACTCACAACTACGCATGTTAACATTACAATTGAAGATCCAGACGAAGAACCGTTTGATTATACTATCCAAACAACTCCAAATGTAGGAAGCTGTTCTGAAAACAGTGTGTCTAATGGTCAAAAAAGTTGTGTTCTTTCAGGATTGTCTCCTTTGACTACTTATTCTTGGACCGTAACTGCTACGGATGGAACACACACAACAATTAATACATATCAATTTACTACTGAATCTTCTGGAAGCACCACACACTATGTTTCTAATGATGGAAACGATAATGCTGATGGTGGAAGTCCGAGTACTGCTTGGGCAACTATTGGAAAAGTTAATACTGCTTTTGGTGATGGAACTATTCAACAAGGAGACGGCATTTACTTTGGGAGAGGAGATACTTTCACAGACGAGGGTTTATTCATTGAAATTGGTGGCATGGAATCAAATCCTATGGTTATCGGTGCTTATGGAAGCGGAGCAAAGCCGATATTTGATGGAGTTAGTATTTCGTGTTGGGATACCCATACTGGCTATATCACTGTTCAGGATATAGCGGTTAGGAACATTGATGGAACACAGTCAATCGGTTTTGGTGCTGCCAATCTCTCGAACATGATTTTTTCTCGTTTGGAAATCGACGGTAACACTAATAGGAATTGCATTTTACTCAATAGGATAAACGGATACATCATCGAAAACTCTACTTTCTCGAATTGTGGTAACAGCGGAATAGCAATTATCGGCTCGTCAACATATCCTATCACCAACGGCATAATCAGAAATAACCTAGTTCATGACATAGGCTCAAACGATGGCATATGCTTGCATAAAGACGGGGAAAGGAATAACATCGGACCAAACCATTTACTCGTTAACAACACAGGGCATGATTGTGCAGAAGAATCTTTCGACATAACTTCAGGGGAGAACATAATTTTGCTGGATTGTGAAAGTTATGGGGATTATAACGGAGGTATTGCTATTGGCCATGAAGTAAAGAATGTGTGGATTGATAATTTCTATTCGCACGATCAACAGCCTGACAGTATGGGCATAATAGTAGGACCTTCAACAGGCGTTAGGATAAGAAACTCGATTGTTTACAATGCGGGATATCACCAGTTGAGAGTTAATGGTGATGCACCGGGCAGTTGGCCTGGAGAAGATGGAACAACAGAGGATGTTAAAATTTTCAACAATAATCTCATTTTTGGGCAGGATAGCACTGGTTGCATATCAGACATAGCTGGTTACACTTCTGACCTGATTTACAAGAATAACATCATAACTTCATTGGTCTATGGCAGTCCCAGTCGCTATCAACGTTACCTTCAGGGTTCGAGCGTTAGTAATACGAACAGCAAGTGGAATCACAACATTTGGTGGAGACCTGATAATGGCACTACCGGAGATGACAGATGGTGGTATGAGAATGCAACAGGAGACATTTTCAGATTCCCTGTTTGGAGTTCCAAACCTGAAGTGAATAACGACTTGAAAGTCGACCCGATGCTGGTAGACCCACAGAACGAAAATTTCAATCTGCAGAGTGATAGCCCGGCAATAGATGCTGGTGACTGGTTGACTATGACAATAGGAGCTGGGAGTGGTACTCAGTTAATAGTGGAAGATGCTGGTTATTATTGTGATGGATTTGGAATGATTGACGGGGACGAAATCCGGGTTGGTTCTAATTTGGTTGGGATAACTGCAGTGGATTATGATACTAATGTTATCTCAGTTAATGAGGTAATAACCTGGAATGATGGCGATCCTGTAAGCCTTCCATATGAAGGATCTGCTCCTGACATCGGAGCTTTCGAGTATGTGTCCACAAGCCCGGATACCACTCCACCAGAAACGTTCATCGATAGTGGTCCTTCAGGAGACATCAGTACTGATAATGTGACTTTTGTTTGGCATGGCACTGATGATACTACTCCGCAAGCCAATTTAGAATATAATTATAGTTTGGATGGTGTTTGGTCTGGATGGA
>JAIOSL010000011.1 GCA_021107635.1 archaeon
ACACTCGGACTTCTCTTTTTATCTATTATTTTTTATCCTATCCTTGCCTTTGGCAGTGCCAAGTATGTTGGTCCGGCCGGCAAATAAAACTAATTAACAAATTGCAAAAAAAAAGAGCGCTGAATCAGCACTTGAAGAAGAAGTGGGCTTAAAGTATACAATAGAACCAGATTTTACTAAGATGGGGTATACTACTGAATTTTTTGTAAGAGTTAAATTCAAAGAGGGCGTTATAGCTGATGAAGACAAAATAAAAATGATACTAGACTCTTGTCCTTATGTATCTTTTGCTGCTCTAACCAAAGGAGATTTTGATTTATTTATTTGGAGTATTGCTCCTTCAAGAGAAGAGTATGAAGATGGTATGGAAGCTAAGGTCAGAAGTTCCTTGGATGAATATATACAAGATTGGACTGCACATGGAATCTTAGTAAAAAGAGGCGGTTTTATTCCTGTAAGCAACGAACTAATTGAAATGTTAGATGTTAAGGATAAAAATAAAAAAATATTGAAGATATTAAATGAAAATTCTCGTATTTCTCTAACAGAACTTGCAAGAAAGTTAAACGTTAGTAAGCCAACTGCTTTTTATTATATAAACAGGACATCTACTTTCATAAAACACTTTACCTCTTTTTTTGGTAGTCCAGAAGAGTTCATTTATTCTATTCGTTTTTTTCAAATATGTGGTTGTGAAGCAGATTTTAAAAATTATGGTCCTGCTATCTATAATCTTTACTTAAGTGAACACGAAAAATTTTTTAATAAAATAGTATATGCTGTAGTTCCAGATGGTGGAATGGATAATTTCTTTTTAGAAGCGTTTGGTTCAATGAAAGAATACACTAATCATGAAAAAATATTATCCAAATACAAAGATAAAGTTATCAGAAAGCAAGTAAGTGCTATTATCACAAATGTTTTAAAAGGTAAACTCCCAATAAGAAAGACAGATTTATCAAAAGAAATTCCTTATATACTAACTCCTAAAGAGGTGCATTAATGTTATCTTGGAATAAAGGCAGAGGTGAAGCAATCATAACGACTGGTATTGGTCATGGTAAAACTGATTTAGCTGCTTTTGATAGTGCTGAATTGAATGCAGGCATAATCGATGTTAATGCATTAGCTATAACATCTTTTATTCCACCTTATTGGAAACTTTTTTCTGATAAAAAGAGGATTGAGAGAAAAACTGGAAAAGGCCGTTTTCTCCCAATGGCATTTAAATATGCTACATCCAAGACAAATCCTGTTTCAGCAGCAGTTGCTATTGGAATCCCTGAGAAGAAAACAGACCCAAGAATTATTATGGAGTATAGTTCTACAGAGTACAATAGTGTAGAATTAGAAAAACTTGCTACACATGCAGTTGAAGAAGTGTTTGAGGTAAGAGGACGAGGAATTGATAATATCCTCAGCCATTCTGTGGAAAATCATCCTAAAAAAGGTCTTTATGCCTCTGCTTTAGCAGCTGTCGTCTTTTTTCCTGAAGGGGATTAGTCTTATTTTTCTTTGAACTTTTTGAATTTTTCCTTGATTTGTTCAATTTCTTGTGGACTGTAACCTTCTTCTACCAGTTGTTCTCGAATTTCTTCGCTTGGAGTGCCTTGCTTGGATTGTTGGACTGTTTTTTTGGCTCGTTCGTCAAGTTCTTTTTGGAATTTCTGGTTTTTATTGAGTTGTTCTGTTATTGTTGAATATTCAATTTCTAGTGCGTCTTTTTTGGCTTTTTGGTTTTCGTTCATTCCTAGATATGCTGCTTTCTGTTCCATTTTTGCTAGTCTTTCTTTGAGTTCTTTTCTGCGTTTTTTTATGTCTTCGTATTTTGTTTCTTTTTGTCTGATAGAGCGAACCAAGCGTATTATCATGAATATTATCATGAGGGTTACTATGAACATTATTCCTACGACAATCCAGATTAGGCTGCCTTCTAAGATGTCAGTTACTGTTGGTTCGTACGTTATTGTAAAAGAGGCAGTTTTGGTGTTTCCTGCCATGTCTGTTGCTGTTATGCTTATTTGCTTTTCTCCTTTTGAGAGTTCAATTTTTTCACTTGTGAACGTTCCATCCTTTTCTGCTGTAATAGGTTTATAATTGTTTATTTTTATCTCGTTAACACACCCCTTGCGCCCTCTTGTTATAAGCGCGCTACAGAACTCATCAGAATAGCCTTGTGGGTCAATCATTCCAGAGATTATCACATAGTTTTCGTGTAATATCATACCATCTACTATTGGTTTATCATTAGCTTTTAAGTCATTCAAAGCTACGTTGTTATCCCACGAAACAAGTTCAAATGCTTCTGAAGCATTGATTTTTGTTGGCGAACTATCTTCTATGCTCCAATTAACTGAAGTTTCCTGCCATAGTCCACCTATTACCCAACTGATTGTTTTAGTTTGATTGTCATTTAAAGTAATCCCAGTCGGGACTTTAGAAAAATTTACTGTTAGATTAATTATGTCAACATCTTTGCTTTCAACATATAACATTAACTGAGTTAATTCCGTGGTTAGTTCTCCTTGTGGGTTAACTTTAAACCTAATTTCTTCTTTGTTAACAGCGCTTCCTGCTAGCGTTCCTGAAAGTAGAAGCAATATCAAGAAGAGTTTTTTCATGTTTTTAAGAACAGCCTTAGCTTATTTAAACCTTTTTTTATCCTGGCCTGTTTTTGCTTTAAAACTATACTGGGTTGACTATTATGATGTCTGAGGTGTTTTTGGTTCTCCCGTCCACTGTATAGTTCATAGTTACTGTAGCTTCAACTGTTCCAGGTTGGTTGCAGTGGAAGGCCCAACTTGTGTCTTCACTTGTTCCTGCTTCTATGATGTCAAGAGGTCTTGGGTTTGTAACTCCTGATTCTAAGTGGCATGTACTATCATTAAAGGCAAGACCGAGATAAACTATTGCAAATCCTATGTCTTCTTCGTTATAATTAGTTACTCCACCTATCACATTATATGATCCATATTGATTTATGTCATCTGGTGCAATCATGTAGACGTCCAAGTTAGTGAACAGGGAATCAATTTCAACGTTAACAATGTCAGGTGCGCCGTAGTTGTTTGCTGTGTCTTTTCCTCTCACATAGATAGTAGTGTTGCCGTCTGGAACGTTTTCGATTTCGTATGTGTATATTACATCTGGGTCTGCGTTTATTTCTGTTGGACGCCATTCTGCTCCATCAAAAGAATATTGGAAAGTTACTAAATCAGAAGCATTGGAATAGAAGCTCACGTTAACGTCATCAATGTCAAAATACGATCCATTTGCTGGAGAAGTGATTGTGGTGTCCGGCCCCTCTGTGTTTATGTTAGCAGTTATGTAGCTTATGTCTTCGTTTCCAGCATGGTCTACTACTTTTGCATAAAGATAATTTACTCCTTCAGAAAGATTGTAGAATATGTGGGATGCTGTTGCTCCTTTGTTTATCCACTGACCATTTCCTTGTTTTACTTCATAGTGATCCATGTCAGAATCATAGCTAATATAATATATTGCAATGACATTTCCGCTTGTGTTTGTGTTGTTGACTGGAGCGTAAAGCCATATACTTGGATTTACTGTGTCTACCGTAATGTTTAGTGCGAGTTCGTTGCTTTCATGGCCAAAGTTGTCTACTGCTTTCAAGTATAGCCAGTGTTGTCCGTCTGATAGATTGAAGGAATATGTTTCTTCATTAGTCTGTATCCACGTGCCATCATCGGCTTTTACTAGATAGTAGTCTAATCCAACACCTGCGTCTATTCCTTCATAGGTAAAGATTGCTTCTTGTACGTAAGAGTGGTTTGCTGGTGATGTTATGCTAAGCACTGGTGGTGTAGTGTCAATGTAGAAGTCGTGTTCAACTATGTTTGACCAGTTGACGCCGTCGTAACAGGTTAGTTCAAGCTGGTACCATCCATCCTCTTCTGCGGTTAATGGTAGTGTTACTTCAGTGTCGTTTGTTGCGTTGATTTGTTGCCATGGTTCTCCATCAAGAGAATAGTTGCAGAGTAGAGTGGTTGCTGTGTCGTCAATTGCTTTGAAGGCGAAGTATGTGATGTTAAGATAGTATTCGTCGTCTTCTGGGAATAGTATGGTTGCTATTGGCGCGAGGTTTTGGTCTATTATTCGGATGGTTATGTTGTCTTCTGGGCCTGTGTTTCCTGCGTGGTCTATGTTGCGTACGTATACTGTGTGCCATCCTTCTGAAAGTGTTATTGTTGTTGGGCTTCCATCGTCTGTTTGCCAGCTGCCATTGTCTATTTTGTATTCAGAGTATGCTATGTCATTGAATGAAGAGTTGTATTCTAGTGTTATTATGGTGGTGTATATGGTGGCATTGTTTGCTGGGGAGTAAATGTTGGCATCTGGTGCGGTTATGTCATATGCTATTTCAATGCAGGTAGCAGTTTCTCTTCCAACAAGGTCTACTGCTTTCGCGCATAGGGTGTGGTTGTTTTCGGTCATGTTGAATGTGTAAGTGGTTGCCATGCCGTTGTTTGTCCAGTTGCCGTCTAATGATATTTCGTAGTGGTTGATTCCATAATTGTCTGAGCTGTTGTATGTTAGTAGTGAGCTGTTTGTGTGCGTGTTGTTTGCTGGTTCGGTTATTTCTATTGTTGGTGGAGTGAGGTCTACATAGAATGTTGTTGTTTCTAGGTTGCTCCAGAGTGTGCCATCTGAGCAGAGTATTTCAGCTGTGTGCTCTCCTTCTCCTGTGGTTATTGCGATGCTGGTTTCTGTTCCGTTTTGTGTTGTGGTTTGGTTCCAGTTTCCGTCAATACTGTAGTTACAAGTTAGGATAATTGTTTGATCGTCAATTGCTGTAAAGTTGAGCATGGTTACCTGTTGGTGATACGTGTTGTTGAGTGGATGGTTTATTGTTACTTGTGGGTTTTGTGCTATTGGTAGTATGGTGATTGGTTGTGTGGTCCAGTTTTGTGCGTTTTCATCGTCGGTTACTATTAGATTTACTGGATATGTGAGTGCTTCTGTGTAAATGTGGGTTATTGTTGGGTTGGTTGTTGTTTCTGTTGAATCTCCAAATTGCCATTTGTAGCTTGTTATTGTTCCGTCTGGGTCAAATGATGCTGAGGCATCGAAGATTATCTCTTCTCCTACTGTTGCTTCTATTGGTGCGGTGAATGCAGCTATTGGTATTTGGTTTCCTATTTGGTCTGTTATTGTGATGTGTGAGTAGTCGAGGAAGCAGCTGGTTCCTTGGTATGGACTTGAAACGTTGGTTTTCACGAATCTGAATGGTTGGCTGTAGTTGTTTATTGCGAAGGTTCTGTGAAGCCAGGATTCTGGATATCCTGGTACTCCATCTCCATCTTGTGAGAGTGTGTCTATTTCTCCTGCGTATTGCCAGGTTTGATTGTCTAGTGAAGTGTAGACGGTTAGTGTGTCTTGGCATCCGTTATTCCATCCTGTTTTGTATTCTATGTATAGAGAGACTGGCTGGCTGATATCTTGTTGTAGGTCGTGTATGTGTTGGTATTGGTACCAGCTGCAACAGTCTGGTTGGCCGCTATTGCAGTAGTTTGGGTTTCCTGATGCTGGTTCGTAGCCTATTGAATAGCCTATGCCGTTGTTGCATTGTTCTGTTCCGAGAACGTTTTTCACTCCTTTTTCTGGTTGTGTGCTTTCAGTGATTATTGTGACTGTTTGGGAGTTATTTTCTTGTCCTTCTGGCATGTAGAGTAATATTTGGTTGAATGTTTGGCTTGTTTTTATGGAGAGGGTTTGTTCTTCTTCTGGGTTTGTTATTGGTACTTCTAATATTTGGTGGAATTCGTCATTTTCTCCGAGGTAAATTTCAATTTTTTGACAGGTTCCGCCTGGAATTGTTTTAATTGTGAGTTTGTTGGTTCCTGTGAGCGTTGTTGTTTCTATTAGATGTGAGTGTGGGAGTTCTCCACAGTCTTGGTTTGAGAAACAGGGGAAGATTAGGCCGTCTCCTTGTGTTATGAATGCTTGGTTTTCTGATTCAACTG
>JAIOSL010000034.1 GCA_021107635.1 archaeon
AAAAATAGAGGTTTCAAATGGTAGTATCAGGACTAGCAGATGGACTAAGAAACGTGTTCAACAAAATAACACGCGCGCCAATAATGAGCGAGCAGCTTAGAGAAACAAGCCTCAAAGAACTACAAAGAACACTCATCATGAGCGATGTTGATGTCAAACTAGTCATGGAGTTCACTAACGGCATAAGAGAACGCCTGAAAACAGAAAGACTATCCAAAGGCCTCTCAAACAAAGAATTTTTCATAAAGATCGTCTATGAAGAACTTGTTGCACTAATGGGCAAAGAACACCAACCAGAAATCAAATCCCAACGCATTCTGATGGTCGGAACCTATGGTCACGGCAAGACCAGCACAACCGCCAAACTTGCTAAATTCTACACCAAACGTGGCCTGAAAACAGTAATGATTACCACAGACACCTGGAGACCTGCCGCTTATGAACAGCTCAGACAACTAGGCGAGAAAATTGGCGTGAACGTTTATGGTGAACCAGAATCAAAAGACGCAATGAAAATACTGAAAAACGGATTGAAAAAATACGGAGACACCGACGTAATCATAGTAGATTCAGCAGGACGAGATTCATTAAATGACGAACTCATAACAGAAATCAAAGCCCTACACAAAGAACTCAAACCAGACCAAAGCTACCTCATCCTAGGAGCAGACATGGGCCAAACCGCCAGCAAACAAGCAGAAGAATTCAATTCAGCAATAGGACTCACAGGTATCATTGTCACCAGGATGGACTCTTCAGCAAAAGGAGGAGGCGCTTTAAGCGCTTGTGCAAAAGCAGGAGTACCTGTAACATTTCTCGGAATCGGTGAAAAATTAGAAGATTTAGACATTTATGATCCACAACGATACGTTTCTCGTTTACTAGGCTATGGAGACTTACCCGCACTAATGGAAAAAGTTAAAGAAGTTGCTGAAGAAGAAAACTTAAATCCAGAAGAATTACTAGAAGGTGAATTTACTCTAAAAAAATTCTATAAACAAATGGAAGCCACCAAAAAAATGGGTTCTTTCAGTAAAATTCTTGAACAGCTAGGTGTTGGAAACCAAGTCAAAAAAGAAGACATAGCACAAAGCGAAGAAAAAATGAAAACCTTCAAGTACATGATGGACAGCATGACAGAAAAAGAACTTGAAGATCCCGACTTGATAGACAAAAAAAGAGTAGCTCGCATTGCAAAAGGATCTGGGTGCACTCCAGCAGAAGTCAGAGAACTACTCAAACAATTCAAACTGACCAAAAAAGTGTTCAAAAAATTCAAAGGTAAAAAACGCATGCCACGTAACCTGCAAAGAATGATGGGCAAAATGGGCATGGGTGGTATGGGTGCGTAGACTACTCACACGCAAAATTCACGAAAAACCATTAAAAAGATATTTAATAGAAGGCAAACAAATAGTAGGATTTCATAAAAAAACAATAAAAAGTTTTCAAGGAGAACAAATCAAGTTTGTTTTCACAAATCAAAAGAAAGAAGTAATAGCCTCACACGACATAGAAATCAAAGACACTATGGGAGAAATACTCAGAACAAGAACACTCAAAGACTACAGAAAAAAAGGCTTGGGAACCACCCTTCTTCGTTTCGCTCTCAAAGAAATGAAAGGAAAAGGAGTTGAGTACGTTGAAACAATGTTCCTTCCCCTTCCTGGATCAGAAAAAGAAGCAAAAAAAGTGATAGAATCACATGATTTCAAACCAACAGAAAAAATGATGTTTTTTCCTGAAGGAGCAAGAAACATGCCATATTACTACATAAAAAACCTTCAAAAAACCAAACTCAAAAAAATAGAACTAGAAGAGGCAAAACAATGAAAATAGTATGCATCGGCGACTTTCACGTGCCAGACAGACACGAAAAAATCCCTTCCTGGATATCACAAAAAATAAAAGAAGAAACACCAGACAAAATTATTGGCACAGGAGACTTCACCAGCGAAAAAACCCTGAAAACAGTAGAAAAATGGGGCGAATTGATTGCAGTGCAAGGCAACATGGACTGGGTAAACCTGCCAGAGCATGCAGTGCTTGAGCTCGACAGCATTAAAATCGGAGTAATACACGGAAAAGGAATAGTACCACGTGGAGATTTACGACAGTTAAGAAAACATGCCAAGCGCATGAAAGCACGCGTACTAGTTCACGGCCATACACACAAACTACATGTAGAAGAACAAGACGGAATACTATTCATCAATCCAGGATCCGCAACCGGCTCTCAAGGTGGAGGAACAACACAAGAACAACCCTCATTTATTATCATTGAACTTAACGGAAAACAAGCCAAAATCAGAAAAATTACCAAAAATCAAGAAACGGAGACAATACATGAACTTTGATTACAACAAAACACGCGAATGGTTAATCAAACAAAAAGCATGCAATGCATGCCTAGGCAGACAATTCCATGGACTATTCAAAGGAGACAATGTACTCATAGGAGCAGCAGTACGCAAAACAGAAGACCAAGACAAAGTTCAAGCACTAATCGACAAACAAAAAACCGAACTTGACAAAAAATGTCCCTTCTGTCAAGGCATGTTCCTTCAAACAGAAGAACTAGGAAACAAAGCCTCAGAACTCATCCAAAACTTTGACTTTGACTCATTCCTAGTTGGAGTACGCGTTCCAAAAGCTCTGACAGTCAAAGAAGAAGAAATGTGGAGCGAAATAGGAGCTGCTTACTGCGAACCACTCAAAAAAGATTTGAAAAGAAAAATTGGCCTTCAAATCGAAAAAAACACTGGAAAAACAGTAGAATTCAAAATACCTGATATTACCTTACTAATAGATTTCAACAAAGAGCCACCAAAAATAAAACTAGACTTAAACGCGCTATTCATTTACGGAGAATACAGCAAAAACATCAGAGGCATCCCCCAAACAAAATGGTACTGCAGAGAATGTCATGGAAAAGGATGCGGAAAATGTAATTTCACCGGCAAAATGTACGAAACCAGCGTAGAAGAAATCATAGCCAAGTCAGTTTTGGCAATCACAGGCGGCTCCACAGAAAAATTTCATGGGTGTATTCATCCATCATCACAAATAACACTGGCAGATAATTCTATAACATCCATGAAAGAATTAGCAAAATCTTGGAAGAAAAAAAACATATTAACTTATGGATCTGGAGTACATGCAACAGAAATTGAAGATTTTGTAGGTTTTGACTCTAATACTCTCAAAATTATTAAGTTAGAAACCAAGGAAACTGGCAGAACAATAATCGCTTCAAGAGATCACATATTTTTCACACCACAAGGCAAAAAAGTAGCAGCTTCACTAAAAGTTGGAAGTCGTGTTGCAGTACTCCCAAGCGCAAATATCAAACACAAGAGAACCAGAGAACTCATACTAGCCGATAACACGAACATACAAAAAATAGCATACGAATACGCTTCAAAACCGCACATAAATAAGCATTTAAAAATACTAGAAAACGCAGGATTGCTTCCTCTAACCACATATAATCCAAACATTCTAAAAATTACACGTTTACTAGCTTTTTTGTTCGGAGATGGAAATGTTCATTACACCAGAAACAGAGATGTTGCTCTTTTTTTCTATGAAAATCTAGAAAACTTAAAATCCATACAAAAAGATTTAGAAAGCATTGGATTCAAATCTAGTTATAGGAAAAGAAAAACCAACTCAATTGTCCTAGACTATCACGGAAAAGCGCGTAGAATTACCGGAGAAGGTTACGAATTAGCATGTAACTCTAAAGCATTATGGTTGCTAATGGTTGCTTTAGGTGCACCAGTAGGAGATAAAGTAACAAAAGACATGTTTGTCCCTAAATGGGTGTTTTCAGATGACTTAATAAAAATAGAGTTTCTAGCTTCTTTGTTTGGAGCTGAAATGAGCAAACCTCGGCTTGACAAAAGAAAATACAACAAAAAAAGTTTCAACACGCCTATCTTTTCCATGAATAAAATTGAAAAAAACCTAGAGAACGGCAAACAATTTTTACAAGATATCTGTCAGCTCCTAGCAGATTTCGACATAGAAACAAGTAACATCAGAGTAATTCCTTACACAACCAGAAAAGACGGAAACAAGAGCATGAAATTAAGGATAGACCTCCTAAATAAACAAGAGAATCTCCTGAAATTATACGGTACAATCGGATTTAGATACTGTAAAGAAAAAGAAAAATTAGGAAGATATGCTTTTGAATACCTCTCCATGAAACAAAAAGTATTAACTGAAAGAAAAAAAGTCCTAAAAAAAGCAGTTGAACTGAAAAAAGCAGGAAAAACCGTGGCCGAAATAAACAAAGAACTTGCCTATACACAAATACCCCGTCAACATTTATGGTCCTATCTTACCAATAAAATGAAAATAGAGAACACAAAAGTACCAAACACTTTTCCCAACTATCCTGATTGGAAAACTAAATCCATTTCAGGTCTAAAAGACGGACTCGTATGGGAAACAATCTCCAAAACAAACAAGTCAAATTCAATCATGTTAATGGATTTGACAACAAAAAGTGACTCACATTGCTTCTTCGCAAATGGATTCCTCGTATCAAATAGCGGCAGAGAAGACATTGATGCACTCATGATTGGAGGCAGACCATTCGTAATGGAAATAATCAACCCAATCAAACGAGACCTAGACTTCAAAGCACTAACCAAGCAAATAAACACACAAGACAAAGTCACCGTCAAAGCACTACGCAAATCAACTAACGAAGAAATGCGCTTACTAAAAACACTCAAATACGAAAAAACATACGAAGTAGAAATAACAACAGAAAAAACAATCACAAAAAAAATACTAGAACAAATCGAAAAAGAATTCAAAAACAGAGAAATATCCCAACGCACCCCAACCAGAGTAGCACACAGACGCGCAGACCTAGTAAGAAAAAGGAAAATATTATTCGTAAAATGTGAAAAGACAGGCGGAAAATCATTCAAAGCAACGCTAAAAACCGCATCAGGCACCTACATCAAAGAACTTGTAAGCAGCGACGAAGGAAGAACCAAGCCAGCATTCTCTGATTACGCAGGCCCATGCAAAGTAGACGCTTTGAATGTCCTAGAAGTACACAAAAGAGAGGTCATGTAATGTTTATACCTACCGAACTAATCCCACTAGTTACCATACTCTCAGCATTAATTGCTTTGATTGGCTGTCTCATAGCAGCATACACTGACTTTAAATGGGGAATAGTACCAGACAAATTAAACTACGCACTCATAGCACTCGGACTAATCTGTGTTCCACTACAATTCAATCCAGTGAACACTCTAATCGTCTATTCTCTTGCAGTCATCATCTTTGTAATAGGACTATTAGCGTATACTTTCGGACAGCTCGGAGGAGGAGACGTTAAACTTTTCACTGCTTTAACTTTACTACTTCCATTCTATCCTAGTACCATAGCTCAATTAAGTCCACTTAATCCAATCAAAATGACCAACCTTTCTCTAACCATTCCATTTATCCCAGAACCCATAATCTATCCATTCATAATCTCCATATTCTTTGCTTCAGCAGTAATGGCAGTTTTTTTCGTATCACTAAACTACATTCACATGCTCTGGAAAGACCGGGATACAATCAAAGACAGAAAAAACCTGTTTTTAAAAGGAATAGCAAATGCACTGCTTGTGTCAATTGCATTCACTCTCATTTGGAGCATAATTAATCCAATGATGACCATTGTAATCATACCAATGGCACTAGGATCATTTCTTCTGCCATTCAGAAAAACACTCTTAGAAAAATATGTTGTAATGGAAAAACAAGTCAAAGACTTAAACGATGATGACGTGCTTGCTCTAGAAGTAATGGACCAAGAAACCAAGGAAAAACTAGGCTTATCAAACAGAAGAACTTTTTTCAACATTGAACTGAACGAGTTGAAAACAAAAGCCGAAGAAAATAACATAAAAAAAGTTTTTGTAAGCGAGTTCCTCCCAAAATTTGTGCCATACATCTTTCTTTCGCTCCTGCTCAATCTTTTAATGGGAGATGCATTCCTATGGTTGCTCTCTTTAAAAGCCTTTTAAACTTATTCAACAACCATATAACACGTGAAAATTAGAATTGTTGAATCAGAAGACTTGTGGGACGTAGCTAGAATCGAAAACCAAGCATTTAAGAAGCCTTGGACGTTTCCTCGTTTTGTAGAACAATACGAAACAAACAAAGAAGGCTTTTTGGTTGCAGAAGACAAAAAAGTCATTGGATTTTCTGTTACAGATCCTAACGGTCTGCTCATGCTTTTAGCTGTTGATGACAAACACAAAGGTAAAGGAATTGGTTCAGAGTTACTGAAAGCAGCTCTTGATTTTCTGAAGTCTTTGGGAGTAAGCAAGGCTTACAGTCACGTGAGAAAAAGTAATGAGCAAGTCATTAAGTTTTATGAAAAACATGGTTTCAAGAAAGAAAAAGAACTCCCTCACTACTACAGCGACGAAGACGGCTGGCTCCTCACAAAACAATTAGGTTGAGTTCACTTCCCCTGCACTCAGCCCAAAGCTGAGTGCTTACACTACCAAGACACTTTTTTCTCGTCAAGCGCCGTGAAAGCGCCTACGAATCTCTTCTATGAGCTTTGCATTAAATTTTCAAGTTTTTACATGGCCTGGCTTGTGCTAGATAGTAAATTTATTCTTTGGTGCAGAACTAGGCATGATTGTGCTCTACTTAGTCGTTATCACTTTTGTTAAGGTCCAGAAATCTATTTAATTATGGACATACACAATACTCTTGAAATGGATGAAATTAGAGAGTGTATATATCAAAAAATTTAGGCATATGAACGAGTTAGAGTTGAAACTTGGAAAGAGACTAACAGTTATCTCCGGACAAAACGGAACAGGCAAATCAACTATCCTAGGTTTAGTTGGCCAAATATTTGATTATAAAGGAAAACAAAGAACAAAAAACAACTTACCTTTTGCTACAAAATACTCAGAAATTTTTAGGTTTTGTCCTATTCATGATAAGAAGCATACTCATGAATACGAGGCCGTAATAAAAGATGGGAATACCGAAATCATTAAGACGGCCAAGTCTAGATTTGTTGAAGGCGAAGGGAAAAATGGTAGATTTAGAATTGATATCGGGGAGAGGGGTGTAAAGGGTAAAGGTGCAATTAATTTCCCTGTAATTTACTTAGGTTTAAAACGGTTATTTCCTCTAGCTCAAGAGAAAGAGGACAGTATAAGGGTAAAAAAACTAAACTTAACAAACTCAGAAAAGAATTTTTACAGTAAATATGCAAAAGATATATTGATCTTATTAGATAGGAGTGTGAAGCCAGAGAGTATAAAATCACCAAATAAAGAATTTCTTGCAATGGAAACAAAACGATATAGTAATCTCGGGAATTCTGCAGGTCAGGATAATCTAGGACAGATACTAACTGCAATCATTTCATTTAAAAATCTAAAAGAAAAGCTTGGAGGGAATTATTCTGGGGGAATCTTACTAATAGATGAAGTAGATGCTACACTATATGCCGGCTCTCAAATAAATCTTATCAAACGACTATACAAGTTTTCTCATGATTATAACTTACAAATCATCTTTACTACTCATTCGCTTGAAATACTAAAACTTTTAAAGGAAAAGAGAGAGTGGGAAATCGAGATCAACTTCTTTGAAGTTTTAGATGGCAAAGTAAGAAACAATTTAAATCCTTCTATAGTAGACATAAGAAATAAAATCCTCGTACAGACAAAAGAACATAAAACAATTGAGAAAATTAATGTTTTATGTGAAGATATAATGACTGAGCGGTGTTGTAAAAACTTATTAAATGGAACAAAGATGAAAAAAAATCGTGCAATCAAAAAAGTTCCAATTGGAGCGACTAACTTGAAGTAATTGGCACAGAAAAATCATCCTTCTTTTAAAAAGATGAGATTTGTTCTTGATGATGATCAAAGAACTCAAACTAATCAAAATCTACCTCGAACCCTTTTTATACCTGGAACCA
>JAIOSL010000027.1 GCA_021107635.1 archaeon
ATTTGTTCATGTCGATCTAAACGAGAACCAAATTTCTTTTTTGAATCATTCAAATGAATCGCTGTTAGTCGGTCAAAACCAATTACACGATCAAATTGTTCAAAAGTTGCTTCGTAACTGCTTTGAGTTCGAATATCATAACCAGCAGTAAAAATGTGGCAGGTATCCAAACATACACCGACTTTTTCTGTTTGTTCAACTTGCTCAATGATCTTTTTTAGCTGCTCAAAATTATACCCCAGGGACGTTCCCTGACCAGCTGTTGTTTCGAGTAACAGCCTTATATTAAAATCAGAACAGAATCCCAGGACGTAATTGATACTCTCGGCAATTAAATCCAAACCTGCCTGTTTAATTGTTCCAGGACCAGTCAAAGATGAAGCGCTCACTTGCAAATCTTCAATGTCTTCATTTGCTCTTACTACAAAAGTCGCAGGCTTGAATTCTCCTGAACATGCAGAGATTGATATCTCATCAGAAAGATATTCTGAGGGAATGCCTGTATCAGACAAGATAAAATCGTTGGTTATTGTTGGAACTACATACAAATCTATGTCTTCTGCCAAAGAAAACGAAAACAACAACAAGAATAGTAGTATAGTACGCTTCATTAAAACACCGAAAGAACCTATGCTTTGAGTGTTTATAATTCTATTCTTCTTGTAATTCTTTGCCAGCCATGAACAACGACAATGCTATACCAGTTAAGAAAGCTACAAGAGTCGACTCAACAAAATATTGTGGGGATAATACAAGTTCCATTGGGATACTAGCCCAGTACGCTCCTAAAATAACTGACAGGAAGAAACCTACAACAGATGCAACCAAAAGTAGTTTCAAACTTTCTATAGGATGAGGATAAGTACGGAAAATGTATACTGAAACTCCCAAGAAGAAAGCAACCAGTAACCCAATACCAACAGGTACAGACGGCGCGCTTACAGTAACAGAAGAAAACACACCGAATTCTGCGATTAAGATATAAATTAGCATTGTCGTCAGAGTGTGCTTACCTTTCTTAATTCCTTGTACAGAAAGGAAATCTTTTATTGCAGGTGGTTTCAAAGGAACTTTTTGTGGTGGCGATGGAGGAAGAATGCCTGCCTTGCGCTGTTTATGTTCTTTAACTCCTTTGTGAGTATGAAAGAGTACGAAATAGATTGCAATCAAGACTGCAATAAATCCTACTGCAATACCAACGATACCAAAAACAATATACAATGGATCTGGATTAGGTCCCAATCCCTTCAAGAAAAAGTCTACTACAGTATAAAATGCTGCTCCAATAATCGTTAAAATCATTAGATTTTTTACAACACTTAACAGGTACTTAGCAAAAAAGTTGACAAACGAAATTGCTAGGTAAAACAGGATCATAGCTAAAACAAGAGCAGCAACATCTCCCTTAACCAAAATGTTATACGGCATATCTTGCAAGTAAGTGAGACTAAAGCTAACTGTGTCATTAACTCCAGGCTGAGTCATAATTATATCAGTAAAAGGAGAGATTGCATTGGTCAGGGGAGCTAAAACATCAGAAATAGTAGTTCCAGATGGTCCATTAGAAAGATTAGATACATTTGCTGTAATATTGGACACATTCGAAAGATTAGAAGGGTCCATCCAAAAAAATTAAGAATGAAGCATTAATAAAACATTCGGTCTCTAAAAAACGAGAATAAACATGACGCTTGAAAAAACAGTGAAAAAAACCATTGAAGAGTATGAACTTGCTAATAAAACAGATAGGATAGCCGTAGCTTGTTCAGGCGGAAAAGACTCAACCACTGTTTTACACGTACTGAACAAGCTAGGATACAACACAGAAGCACTAATCATTGATTTACTCATAGGTGACTGGTCTAAAAAAAATCTCGAAAATCTAACGCATTACTGCAAACAAGAAAAAATACTATTACATGTTGTGTCAACGCGCGAAAAACTTGGATTTGGAATGTGTCACATTAAAGAAATAGCAAAACAAAAACTAAGCCTTGCAGACTGCACTACCTGCGGAATTATTAAAAAATGGTTGATTAATAATGAAGCTCACGCAAGAGGTTTTGATTATGTTGCAACAGGACACAATTTAGATGATGAAGCACAAACAGTACTAATGAACATAATGCAGAGCAGGTCTGACGTGACAAGTCCAAAAAGCCAAGGCACGCAAGGTTTTATTCCAAGAATCAAACCATTATATTACATACTAGAAAAAGAAATTGAACAATACTCCAAAAAACATAAATTCCCAGTACTTTATGAACCTTGTCCCTACTCAACCAACGCTTTTCGCAAAGAAGTACGCGCAATGCTTGACCAACTGGAAACCATTGAACCAGGCACGAAAAGAGCGATAGTTGACAATGCCAAACCCATAAAACCAAATACTAAAATCAGTAAATGTAAACATTGTGGCAATCCATGCAGAAACAATATCTGCAATGCATGTAAAATAATGGAGGCAATTCATGATTAAAGCCATAGCAATGATGTCAGGAGGACTAGACAGCATACTTGCAGCCAAAATAATCAAAGATATGGGTGTTGACGTCATTGCAGTATACTTTGACACGCCAGTACACTCCAGCCAAACAGGACTCAAAAGTGCACAAAAGAACTGCAAAAAACTGGGCATTCCGTTAAAGATAGTGAAAACAGGAAAGAGTTACTTACGCATGATAGAAAAGCCAAAGCACGGCTATGGCTCAGCAATGAATCCTTGCGTAGACTGCAGAATATACTTTTTGAAAAAAGCACGGGAAATCGCTAAAAAAGAAGGCGCACAGTTTATCATTACTGGAGAAGTGATTGGACAAAGACCAATGAGCCAACAAATGCCACAGCTTAAAATCGTGGAAAAAGAATCCGGCTTGGAAGGCAAGCTTTTACGTCCTCTCTCAGCAAAACTATTACCTCCAACAGAAGCTGAACAGCAAGGCAGCACAGACAGGAGCAAACTATTTGACATTAGAGGACGATCAAGGAAACGTCAGATGGAACTTGCGGAAAAACTAGGCATTAAAGAATATCCTACTCCAGCAGGAGGATGCCTGCTCACAGATAATAAATTCTCAGCAAAACTCAAAGACCTCCTCAACCACAAAAAAATGTTAACAGAACGAGATTACAGCTTAAGCAAGATTGGAAGACACTTCCGTATTGGAAAAAACAAGATTATTGTCGGAAGAAACAAAGAAGAAAACGATTCTCTGGTATCACTGCAAAACCCAAAAGATTATCTTTTTGAAGTGCCAGTCATAGGCAGTCCAACAAGTCTTTTAGATGGACCTAAAACAGAAAAAGCAATACGAATTGCTGCAAAACTTACTGCAAGATATTCAGATAGCAAAAAAGAACTAGTACAAGTCAACTATGGCAAAAATAAAACCATAAAAGTAAAACCTATTCTTGACTCTGAATTGAAAAAACTTAGAGTATAACTCACTTTTTCTGTTTATTACGTTTCATCCACAGATGTACCAACGCGCCAAGCATGATCAAAGCTGCTAGTAAAAGAATTGATCCTGCCGAAGCTCTTACCCACAAAAACGCAGGAGCAAACTCATTAGGAAAAACAATCGGAGAAAACTGACAATCCCTGC
>JAIOSL010000025.1 GCA_021107635.1 archaeon
AAATCCTAGAGATAATAATCGTAGGAGTCTACGCAGAAGGCCTTGACGAAAAGTGGCTCGGAAGAAAACTTGACGAGCAAACCATTCAAGAACTAATAAACAAAAAAATACTGTCCCCAGTAGGAGAAGGGGGAGAATTTGAAACCCTTGTCCTCAACGCACCATTCTTCAAAAAAAGACTAGAAGTACAAGAAACAGCAAGACAATGGGACGGCACTCGCGGCCAAATCGACTTTAAGGCACTGACAACACATTAATTCCAGACACTAAAAATGCCAAAGGCGACATTGAAAACGCAAAAATAATTACTGCTTCAAGCAACGCAACCAAAAAAACTACTAAAAAAGCATTTCCAACACTCAACCTAAACAAAATAGTAAACATTACAGCAAGCAACACTAAACGAAAAATAAAACCAGTCACTTCAACAGGCATCAAAAAACTCATTAAAGCAGAAAAAACAGCTAAAATAGAAACAAAAGACAAATTCGCATCAACATCAGTCTTCCAAAAAACCACAAAAAGAGCAACAAACCGCACTAAAACAGAAACTACTAAAGCCACTAAAAAAGTCATAAACTCACCAAGCAACTATTCCAGAACGAAAAAATACAACATAAACCAGCAAAAGCATAACAGCAACAACAAAAAAAGCCAGTATCTTTTTTTTCTTCTTTGAAACCGCTTCTCGATAAGCCTTGAAAAAATGTTCCATGCAGTATATTAGAGCATAAGAGCCATATAAATAAATAGTTTCAAAAACACGAATAACCGTCATGCTGCCTAGAGAATACAATCCAAAAGACATCGAACAAAAATGGCAAAAATACTGGGAAAAAGAACAAATTTATGCTTTTGACTCCAAAAGCGACAAAAAACCATTTGTTATAGACGTTCCACCACCATACGCCTCAGCAGGTCACTTACACGTAGGCCATGCCCTACACTACACACAATTTGAAATAATCGCAAGACAAAAAAGAATGCTTGGATACAACGTGCACTTCGCTCCATGCTTTGATGATAACGGCCTGCCAACAGAAAAATATGTGGAACAAAAATTAGGCATTTCCAAAAAAGATGTTGAACGCAGTGAATTCCGCAAACTCTGCAAAGAAGAAAGCAAAAAAGTAGAAGGAGAATACGCAGAAAAAGTCTTCAAAGCACTAGGACACTCATATGACTGGAAACTACTATACACAACGATTAGTCCAGAAGCTCAACGCATCTCACAAATATCCTTCCTTAAACTGCTCGCACAAGGAGACTGCTACAGAGCAGAAGAACCAACCCTTTGGTGTCCATACCATCAAACAGCACTCGCTCAAGCAGAAATAGAAGACATTCACAGGAACACAACACTAAACCACATTCTATTCAACACAGAAGACAGCAAAATAGAAATTGCCACCACCAGACCAGAACTTCTCCCAGCATGCGTAGGCATCTTTGTCCATCCAGAAGACTCACGATACACAAAACTAGTCGGCAAAAAAGCAACAGTTCCACTATTCGGACAAAAAGTACCAATAATGGCAGATGAAAAAGTCGAAAAAGATTTTGGTACAGGAATAGTAATGATCTGCACCTTCGGAGACAAAACAGACATCGAATGGTGGAAAAAATATCACCTGCCGCTAAAAGTCTGCATCACAAATGAAGGCAAAATGGACAAAACAACAGGCAAGTATGAAGGCATGACCATAAAAGAAGCCAGAAAAGCCGTGCTAGCAGACCTGAAAGCAGAAGAACTCCTGGTCAAACAAGAACCACTTGAACAGGAAATAGGAACATGCTGGCGCTGCAACACACCAATTGAATTTATAGTAACCAAACAATTCTTCATCCGAACACTCGCGCACAAAGAAGCACTTATAAAACAAGCCAGAAAAATAAACTGGCACCCAGACTTTTACCGAAAACGCTTTGAAGATTGGACCAATAACTTAAGCTGGGACTGGTGCATAAGCAGACAACGCTATTATGGTGTACCGATACCAGTCTGGTACTGCAAAAAATGTGGCGAGATGATTCTTCCAGACGAACAAGACCTGCCGCTCGATCCACTAGAAACCAAACCAAAAACAAGCTGCGTTTGCGGTTCCACTGAATTCATTCCAGAAGAAGATGTGTTTGATACTTGGATGACTTCATCCATGAGTCCAGAAATAGCTGTGCGTTGGCTGGAAAAACCAGAACACTTTGAACAATTGTTCCCCGCTTCCTTGAGACCTCAAGCTCAAGACATAATTCGCACATGGGCATTCTACACAATACTCAAAGCATATCTCCACTTCAAAAGCGTTCCTTGGCAGGACATTGCTTTAGGAACATACATTCTCGATCCAAAAGGAAAAGGCATGTCCAAAAGTAAAGGAAACGTTGTCTGGGCAGATGACCTACTGAAAAATTATGACGTTGACACATTCCGGTATTGGGTTGGAACTGCCAAGTGGGGTTCAGACGTACCATTCAACGAAAAAGATTTAGTAGCAGGACGTAAATTCTTGGTTAAACTCTGGAATGCATCCAGATTCACACTATCACACCTCGAAAATTATACTCCAAAAAAACCAGGATTAGAACCAATCGACAAATGGCTCCTATCAAAACTTAACAAAGTTATCAAACAATCAACAGAAAACTTCAAACACTATGAAACAAGCGAAGCCAAACAAGCAGCAGAACTATTCTTCTGGAGAGATTTTTGTGATAACTACTTGGAAATAGTTAAAGACCGTGTCTACAATCCAGATAAACATGAAGAAAAAGCAATAGAATCAGCAAAATACACGCTATACATCTCGCTGTTAACCACAATTAAATTAATGGCACCAATACTTCCACACATAACAGAAGAAATATACCAATCTTTCTTCCAACAACATGAAAAAACAAAAAGTATACACTGTTCAGAATGGCCAGAAGTAAAAGAAACGTTTGAAGAAGAAGAAGAAGCAGGAGACCTCCTTGTTGAAATATTATCAAAAGTAAGACAATTCAAAACAGAACAGAAAGTATCATTAAAAACACAGATAGAACTAACTCTTCCAAAAGAACAACTAGAAAAACTTGCTCCAGTGCTTGAAGATTTGAAAGCAGTTACTAGAGCAACCAAAATAAACGAAGGCAACTATGAGATAAAGCTACAAGATTAAGTACAATCGTTATCGTTTGTACTATTACAACCTGGAGGACAACAATCGTCATCATCAGTACAAATGACTATTGGCAAGTTATAACACTCAGCAGATTCTGTACAAGGAAGGAAACAAGTATCAATCGTACAAACATTAAAATCGTCACATTGTGAATCTTCCCAACATATTGCATTAGTACACACACCATCACAGCATACTCCACCAACACAAGAAGTGCCCTCATCTAAAGCAGCATATTCACAGCCATTATCCAAGTCACAAGTATCAACAGTACATTCTTCTTGATCATCACAATAACTGTGATTTAAAGTAAGGTTACAAAATGCATTACAGGTGCCTGGATAAATACACGTGCTTTCTGCACATTCAGGAGTAGGATTAGTACAACCACCAGTAGCATTGCAACGTTCAACACAAAAACCTTCACAACAAAGCTGTCCACCAGTACCACAACTAATATTATCCTCAAACGGAACTTCAACACATTCAGCTTCACAAGTACCTGGATTAGAACAAGTATAATTCATACAAGAGGTGTTTTGACCACAATCGCTTTCAACAGTCCCAAGAGAACATCCAGGAGAAACACAAGAACCACTACAGCACACTCCGCTCGCACAAGAAGTATTATTCGCTGCATTAGTGTTAGAGCATGAACCGCCTGAACAAGTATCAATTGTACATTCATTAGAATCATTACAATCAGATGCAACTGAACAACTACAATCGTTATCATTTAAGTTAGTGCAACTACTTGGACAACAATCATCATTGTTAGTGCAAGAAGTTATTTGAGTATTAGAACACTCTCTAGGTTCACCAGAAGCACAAACATCATTAGTGCAATCATCATCATCATCACAATCCGCATTATTATCACACTCATCAATTACCACACAATCATTATCATCAGTATGATCACAACCAGTAGGACAACAATCATCATCATCCTTGCACGTTACTATTTGAGGATTAGAACACGAACCAGATAAACAAGAATCAAAAGTGCAATTGTCCGCATCATAACAATCTGCCGCACTATTACAAAAATCTTCTTCAGAACAATCTGTGTCATTCACATAAGCACAACCTAAAGGACAGCAATCATCACCGCTTTGACAAACTTGAACTGCTTCATTAGAACAATTTCCACTAACACAAGAATCAACAGTGCAAGAATCACTATCATCACATTCTTCGTCTTCTTCACACTCAGCTTCTGGAATGACCATACAATTTCTTTCTTGTGAAGGCTCATACTCATTAGTACCACAAGATTTTGCATCTAAACAAGACCTTCTCTGGAAACCATTAGAACAAACAGACCAATCAGTACAACTCCAATCCTCAACACAACTAACAATGTTAGAAAGACTTACCTCAACAGACTCAACATCCTCTCCTGAAATAGAAACATAACTTTCAAATCCATCATAATCAGAAGCATTGAAAACTACTCTGTAATCTCCCGGAGGAAGATACAATGAAATTGTTCCATTATCCTCAAAAACACGCTCTTCCACCAAGACATCATCAATATCGTAAATTGTTACAGACGCACCCGCCACAAAAGTAGAAGAGTTTGCATCAATAACACTCAAATAGAGATTATCCTGAAGTTCACCTCCACCGATACAACCAACCACTAAAACGCTAGCAAGCAAGAGTACTAAAAATTCTAAACGAAACAACTTCATGAACAAAAAAAACGAAAGCTGGGTATTTAAAAGTATCAGAGACATGTTTAAATAACTACTTTAAATGTTTTTATCAAAACAATGAGAAAAATAGAAGTGAGCGTTCTGAAAGGAAAATGATCTTCAATAGAAAGCATAGCAGACAGCTCAGGAGCAAAAGGAATCATAGTATTGCAAACAACCAGTTCTAAAACAGACTGAGAAGTAGAAACGAAGATATTTTACTTGAAAGCAGAAAATCTCACTTAATAATAAAAACAACCGTGAACATAATAAAAATCAATGGAACATGAAATGGGTAGCGGAATGATTAAGGGGTTAGTCATTACTTTGTTAGGTGTTTTAAGTTTAGCTGTGCTTGGAGGATTCAAATTAACAACAAAAAGCGCTGCGTATGCAACCATGGCAACAAACCAAAACGTTGAATTGATACTAGCAACCATAGTATTCATGGGCATCCTAACGAGCGTGCTTTACTATTTTGCTCACAAATAAATCTTTCGCGAGGTTTATATATTAGGAGTGAGTAATGACTATGATGGTCTGTTGCAGTTTATGCAAAAAAACCAAGGACACCCAGTACAACTGGCAGATAGTTGACCATGGTGTTCAAGGAAAAATGAGCAAATATCGAATATGCGATGACTGCGCGGTACTACTTTTGAAAGAGATGACTAGCAGAGTAATGGGAGTAAGAGAAAAAAATAACTTACCAAACCCAATAGCACTCTCTAAAACTGGTGTGATAAGTGAACTAAACTTACATGATGATAAAAGCTTAGAGCTTGTAATAGACTTAGATATATACAAAGCCAGGCGCATCATACCAAAAGAACTTTGTAAGGAAAACGGCGATAACGTCGAACTGAAAGATTAATTTTCTTTGACATTCAAAAGAGTATAACCTTTAAATGTCTGCTCATTCATTTCTACTGTAACTTCAAGATTATAAGAACCTGGAGTCGCACTTTCTGAAACATTTACAGGAAAATCAAACTCTCTTTTTGTTCCTTTTCCCAAGGTAGCTTCTACTCGCTCAGGATCTTTCACTGAGAGTACATTACTTTCAGGGATGACAATAACTTTAGCATTTTCTACTTTGTTATCCAGAGTGTTAGCTATTACTACTGTCAAAATGGTTTCTCCTCCAGCAGAAATACTATCTTTTGAAAAACGCATTTCGAATTCGCTGGGAGTTATCATTTTAGGAGCCCATGAAAAGATTGCAATTAGAATTATTATTGCTAATAATATCACTACGATTTCTTTCTTTTTTTCAGTGATAAAAGCAGGAACCTCCATGAGCAACTCAACTCAATGTTAGTATTTAAACCTTCCAGTGCTCTAGAGCTTCATGCAATTCAGGGACTTTTACCTGATCTAATGGGAATCTTGCTACTGTAGATTCCACTGCTGCCCTAGCAGCTTTAGCGCCTGCGCGAGTTCCTTTGGGATGACCGTGAATCCCTCCACCTAATTGAATTATCACATCATTGCCCATGATTTTCATGATCTTCGGAATCATTCCAGGATGCACTCCGCCAGAAGCAACAGCAAATACTGGTTTCATTTTTCCCCATTCTTCTGCTAACAGATGAGAAGCTCCTTTTTCTCGGATGAACGAAAGCTCTATCTCTCGGTCAATCGCTTCTACTTCTTGCACGCCTCCGTCCATTTTGCCTACGGCAGTACCTATGTGCAATTGATCTACACCCACCATTCTTGCACACTTAGCTACAGTAAGCATTGAAACACCATGAGTTTTGTTACGTGTTATTGCAGCATGCATTGCTCTGTGCGCGTGTATGATACCCAAGTTGGCTTCTCTTACGGTTTGTAGTCCAGACCATCCGCAGGTGATTATGTCTACCATGATGTAGCGTCCGCCATGATCTTTAACGAATTCTCCTCGATCGAGCATTTCAATGGTTTCCGCGCTTATGTTGGGCATGTAGACCTTTTTTTCTCCGGTCTCTTTTTCTGCTTTGTCTCGCATTCTTAGAGTTTCTATCACTCTCTTCTCAAACGGATTGAAAACCTGGCTTGTGAGATTTTCATCATCTTTAACTATGTCGCATCCTCCAATCCATGCTTCATACGCTATTTTTGCATGTTCTTTCCAATCTAAGCCAATTTTGGGTTTGACTATTGTTCCGACTAGAGGCCGTTTTTTTACTTTTAGGATTTTTCGGATGCCTGGAATTCCATATTTAGGCCCGGGAAATGTCTTATCAAGTTTTGGAGGAAAGTGTATATCTTCTAACCGCAAGTTTTCAACAACGTTCATTCCAAAAATATTGCCTGCGACAGAACTTAAAATTTGAGGCATGTTGCCGCCTTCAAATAGTTCGGATGGATAAGCAATTTTACAGTATTTTCCATTTATTTCAAATACTCTAGCTCTTTTATCCATGATTTTTTTTGTGGAAGTGGAAACTTTAGTCCAAGTGCCCACTGATGATTCTGCTGCTACTGCTCCACATGCTTCGTCCATTTCAACACCGAATGCTGGTTCAACTCGGAACAAAGCGACCAAATCGGTTTTGCTTGGCTGGTATGTTAAATCAATAAAACCTTTAGCGTAAAAAGACATGATAATCCCTCAATATGTATAAAAGACTCAGTGTTTTTAATTTTAACTATGGACTTCTTTGATACCGCTGAAAAGCGTCGTTCAACCAGAAAATCTTCTGATACGCTAGTGAAAGAAGAGCAAGAATAAAAGGCTTGAGACACATAAGTAGTAGAATGCATGAATTTGGACTTGTTAAAGAAGTACATGACAGAATAGTCAAAAGCGGAAAAAAGGATAAAGCAAAAGTAGTCATTGGTGCGTTGAAAAGCGTGGACCCGGATACTTTTGAAGAAATGTTTTTTAGTTTAGCACAAGATACTGACTTAGCAAACATGAAAATAAACATAGAGCTTGTGCCTTTGGTCATTAAATGCAGCAAATGTGGTTTTGAAGGAAAAATAAAAGATGTTCCACACTTGCATAGCGCGTTTATTAGTTGGCCTTGTCCGAAATGTGGAAGCGATTCAGAGATTTTATCAGGAAATGAACTGGAAGTTAAAGAGTTGGAATAACATGAACCTGGTTTTTGGCGTGGGCAATGAAGACAACGGAGATGATGGGGTTGGTCCGTTCATAGCTAAAAACGTGGATTTTCCTGGTTGGCAGGGAATTAATTGTTCAGTCAGTCCTGAAAATTATACGGGTGTTGTTCAAAAAGAGTGTCCGGAATTTTTGGTTATTGTTGATGCTACTGAAATGGATTTGAAACCAGGAGAATTTAGGATTATTCCAAGAAGCAGTATAGATGAGCTTGCTATAAGCACGCATTACATGCCTTTGTCCATTCTGATGCGTTATCTGTCCGAGAACGCAAGATATGTGGTGTTTGTTGGAATTCAGCCTAAGCAGCGAGAAGGTGAATTGAGCAAGGAAGTGCGCGAGAGCGCGTATATGATTTTAGAGTATTTGAGACAGGGTAGATTAGATAAGATAAAGCAGTTATAGTGTCATGAGGAATACTCCTGCTAGCATCAATAAAACGCCAATCAAGCGTTGCCTTTTGTTTTTTTCTTTGAAGAACGTAAAACCGTACACTGTACCAATAAGAATGCTTAATCTTTTTACTGCAATAGCATGAACTGCTAAAGTCAAAGTAAATGAATAGTAAAGACCAATGTTTCCAATGAATGTTAGAACGCCAATGGCTAAAAGCGAGCCAAAATTTTGTTTTACTTCTTTTATTTTTAATAGTCCAGTCAAAAGCAGGGCAGGCGTAGAAATGAATGCAGTAAGCGCGTAAGTCGCAGTAAGTGCAAACAATGGACTAGAATTGCTTACAGCTAGTTTGCTTGTTGAAGCCATTATTGCCCACATTAATGATACCACAAGCATTAGTGAAGTTCCATGATCTGTTAGAATGGATTTCAATGGAGCAAATATTCCTCGTTTTTTTCTGTCGAAACTAAGCAGGTATGCTCCTAGTACAATCCAAAGAATCCCTGCTAACGCTTTAGGCTCAGGAAATTCTCCATTGAGTATTGGTCCGGTTACTAGCATGAAAATAGGAGAAAACGCCAGAATCGGCAGAGTTAAAGATAAATCAGAGGTTTCCAAGACTCGCATATATAGAACTATGGATACTAGGAAGAGAGAGACATGGACAACAGTGGCAGGCCAAAACCATTGACCTATTTCTGGAATCTCAGTGAAAAAAAGCGCGCTAAGAAACAAAGGAAACGAAAGAGTTAGCAAGGCCCATGAAACAACATAATAGCTGACGCTTTTCATGCTCTTTTTGCTGAGGAGCGAAATGGTTGCTGATGAGAACGCAGCTAGTAACGCTGGTAATAGCCATAACATGGAAAGCGTAGTTACATCAAAAGGAGTATAAAAAGGTTTACTCTAGAGTTAGATTCTTTGATTTTTTGTCATAGTCTGCCAGCAAAAATTCTGGAGTAGAATGTAAACATTTTACTGGGCACACATCAATACATTGCCCACAAAACGTGCATTTAGATACGTCCATTTTGATTTTGCGTTTTCCGTCTTTATCTGTTACAGCTTTTATTACGTTAGCTGGACAGACTCTAATACAAGAATAACAGCCGATGCATTTGTCGTGTTCGTAAGAGAGTTTACCTCGATAATTTTCTGCTACTGGAATTGGTGGAGTGATTTTGCCTTTAGCAAGGAATGCACTAGTATCATTTGGAACACGGTTTGCTGGAAAGAGGTTTGTGAATGGCTTGGTGAACAGTTGTTTAATCAAGTATTTTAGCATTGGAGGAATCATAATATCACCCCTAGCGATGCTAGAATTGGCATGGGATCTATGTGGATTATTGTGTCAAGCACTACTAGGAAAAGTCCTAGTAGCGAAATTGATAACACATGCACTAAGAATAGCCTGCTTGCTTGTTCTATTCTTAGTCTTGCAAATGCTGCTCTGACAAAGAACAGGCTGAACAGCATGAGCAGGAATACCTTAAGGAAAAAGAACAACATGTCTAGTATCAAACCCAAAGATGGACTTTCAACTAAAAAGTTTATTCCATATGGAAAAAACATTGCTATTATCAAAGAACACAATGCAAATGCTTTCACTGCATCTGCAATGTAAAAAAATCCTAGGTTTCTGCCTGAATACTCCGCTAGCACTCCTCCAGCAAGTTCAGTTTCTGCTTCTGGCGCATCATAAGGCACTTTAGATAGTTCTGGTGCGATGACAAAAATCATTACTAGGAAGAGTATTGCGAAGCCTATCAATCCAAAAACTCCAGAAACACCCCAAACGGGAGTTAAAAAGATTGCATCAAGTGAAAATGTTTTCAGGACGTAAGCTATTGCTACAGAAGCTATGGCCAAAGGCATTTCGTACGATGCCATTAGAACCATTTCACGCTGCGCGCCAATGGTTGCGTAAGGTGAACCGGAAGCGAACCCGCCGATTACCATGGCAAGAGAGGGCATTAGCATTAAGTACCATACGAGAATCAAGTCTCCGGGAAAAATGGAAAAAGTACATAATTGTGGATTGACTGAGCAGTCTGCTCCGCTTAGTGATCCTAAGTAAAAGAATGGAATGAAAACGAATAATGCTAAAGCAGATGCTAAAGCGAATATTGCTGCTCCGTTAAAGATCCAGGGAATTGCATTTTTGGGTATGATGGTTTGTTTGAGCATTAGTTTTTCAATGTCTCTAAACGGTTGTATGACTGGAGGACCATAACGGTCTTGCATTCTTGCAACGAGTTTGCGGTCTAGGCCTTTGTATAGTAGAGAGAATATTACTCCCCAAAAGATTATTCCAAAGGCTCCACAGAGGATTGCAAGTATCATTGACATTTTTTCAACCTCTTTGATTTTTCAATGCTTTTTTTGTGAAGGTCGATTTTGTTCAGTGTTTTTGTTTTATTGTTTTCTACTATTGTTACTCTATCAGCACATGCTATGCAAGGATCAATGGATGCCGAGATTATTGGGATATCTGCGATTTCTGCGTCTTTGAACATTGGAACCCAGGGAAGAACGTTATTGTATGTTGGAGCGCGGGCTTTCCAGGTGAATGGATTGGGCTGTTTGTTTAGAACAACGTAGTGTGTGCATTCGCCACGTGGTGCTTCATGTCTGCCAATGCCCTCGCCTTCTGCTTGGCTTAGGTCTGCTAAGAGTTTAACAATGTTTTTTTCGGCAAGCGTGTCTCCTTTTGGTATGTTTTGTAAGCAGAAATCTATTATTTGTATTGATTGGCGTACTTCTACTAGCCTACACCATACTCTGTCAAAGATGTCTCCATTAGCTTTTTCTGGAACTATTGGTTTGACGTCCATGTCTGCATATGCTGCGTATGGTTGGTCTACTCTAACATCTTTTGGTACGCCAGAAGCGCGAACAGTTGGACCTACCGCAGAAAGTGCTAGCGCATCTTTTTTTGATAGGATTCCAATGCCTTGAGTGCGCATTTTAATGGTTTTTTCGTTGAGGAATACGTCTTCAATGGCTGTTAATGTTTCGTTATAGTATTCCATGGCTTTGCTTAATTTTTGGCAGTGTTCTTCAGTTAGGTCTCTTCTGACGCCTCCAATCATCATTACGCCATAATGGACTCGGTTGCCTGTTATGGATTCGCATATGTCCATTACTTTTTCTCTGTTTTTCCATACTAAGTATAATACTGTGTCAAAACCTATTTCGTGTGCTGCTACTCCAGCCCATAATAAATGTGAGTGCAAACGCTCGAGCTCTGCTATTATCGTTCGTATATAATGCGCGCGTTCAGGTACTTCTATGCCTACTGCATTTTCTACTGCTCTGCTGAATGAAAAGGGATGAGAAAATGAGCATATTCCGCAAATGCGTTCGGAGAGGTATATGATTTGCACGGGATTACGTTTCATTCCTGCACGTTCGATGCCTCTATGGTTGTAACCCATATCTATGTCTACGCTTTTTATTTTTTCTCCTTCTATTTTAAATTTGAATTGAATGGGTTCTTTGAATGCTGGATGTACTGGTCCGACTGGAAGAGTAAACTCGCTCATTTATTCCACCTCCAGCATGTCCACGCGTTTGTCTTTTTTGATGCCTGGATGTCCTTTAAAGTCTTGTGGGAGGAAAAAGTTTCTGTTATCAGGAATGTTTACTATTTTAACGCCAAACAGTTCTTGTTTTTCTTTTTCTGAGATTAGAGCTCCAGGAATGAGTTCACAAATAGAATGTATTTTCAAGTCTTTTTTTGCTAGGTCTGTTTTTATGTTTACTAATATTTCGCCTGCTTTTTCTCCCCAGCCTACAGACAATTCGTATACTAGTTCAATCTTGTCTGGATAATCGTTAGCAGAGATAACCGCAAAGTGTGGAGTACCAAAGGTGAATAATTGTTGGATTGCAGGAACAATTTCCTTTTTTGGTATTTTCATCCATACTACATCATATTTTATTTTTCCGTTCTGTTCTATTTTTGATTCTAGAAGTTTTTTTCCGAATTTTTTCTTGAAAGAAGAAACTATGTCTGTTCCTTTCATTTTTTCTCCTCCTTGAGTTTTTCTAATTTTATCCATGCTTTTGCCACTCCGTAGATTATAGCTTCAGGTCGGGGAGGACAACCAGGCACGTATACATCTACTGGCACAAACTTGTCTACTGGTCCGACTACATTATAATGATGATGGAACACTCCTTTGCTGCTCCCACAGTTTCCAACAACAACAACCATTTTTGGATCTGGAGTTTGTGCATACACACGTTTTAAGCGCTCTTCCATTTTTCTTGTGACTGGCCCAGTAATTAATAGTACGTCTGCATGGCGTGGTGATCCTACAAGCTTGATGCCAAAGCGTTCAAGATCATAACGGGGTGTTAAAGCTGCTAGTATTTCAATATCGCATCCGTTGCATCCTCCAGTGTTTAAGTGAAAAACCCAAATTGCTCTTTTCAGGGCTTGCATTTAGATTATCACCCCAATTAAGAGTATTATCACTAGAGTAAGCAAAAACCAGAACACGTAGTCGTTAACTGCATTTGAGTGCATTTCATGCATTTTTGAGTAAAATCCTTTGAATGCCTCGAAAAAGCCCCAATAAATGCTAGGAGCTTTTGGGTGCATTTCTTCAAGTTCTGCGTTCCCTGAAATGAATGGTTCTTCTTGTTGACCTTTGTTGTATGAATGATTCCATAGTTTGTTAAACATCCATAAAAGTGTGAGTATTCCTGCAAATAATGCAATGAATAGTGTTGGATTCCATAGAGTTCCTTCAAAGATGAACAAGCTAGACAAAAGTAAACACCCCTGAATAAGAAACTGCGCTCACAAGTGCTTCTACTGCTGGTTTAATCAATGCATCCAGAATAATTCCTGGGAAAAGCCCGAAAACAACACAAAGTAAGGATAACACTAACATTGCGAAAAGCATGGTATGCGGAATAGGCTTTGGTTTTTTCTTGGGTTTCGGCCCAAGGAAAGCAGCATAGAACACTTTCATGAAAGATGCTAGAGTGAGAATACTAACTAACAAAGCTATTGCTGAAAGCACTGGATTGAATGCATACACAGATTCATAAATTAATAGTTTAGAAGCAAAACCATTGAACGGAGGCAATCCTGTAATCGCAAAAGCACCGACCATGAAAAAAATGGTTGTCAATGGCATATAATGACCTAGTCCGCGCAACTCACGCAAATCTCGGGTACCTGCTGCATAAAAGACTGCGCCTGCTGTCAGGAAGAGAAGACCTTTGTATATTGAATGGTTGAGCATGTGAAATATGCTTCCTTGCATTGCCATTGAACCAAATTCTACAAATGCTGGCGTACCGAGTACTGCAAGGCCTACGCCCACACCTAAAAGCATGTAGCCTGTTTGGCTTATTGCATGGAAAGCCATTAAACGCTTTATATCTTTTTGTACTAGCGCCATCATTACTCCAATAAACATTGAGAGAACACCTAAAATGATGATAATCCATCCAACAGTAACGTTATTTATTGAAAGTCCAAACAATGAAAAACATATTCTAAATAAAGCATACAAAGACGCTTGTGAAAGCACAACGAAAAATGCTGAGACCGAAGCAGGAGTATCACCATATGCATCTGGCACCCAAAAGTGCATTGGAACTGATCCTGCCTTCATTGCAAAACCTGTAAAGAGCAAGCAAAGAGCGATTTTATCCAAGAGAGTCCATTGGATGGCTTGAGCAAGGAAACTCATGTTCAGTGCGTTGTATTGGGAGTAGAGTATGCCAATTGCAACTAGGATCATCATTGCTGCAATCGTTGAAACGGTTATTAGTTTGAATGCAGAGTCCGGAGAACGTTTTCTGTTAAAAGTCATGACCAGGCCAGTCGCACTTATCGAGGAAATTTCGAGGAATACGAAGAGATTAAACAAATCTCCTGTCAAGACCATGCCATACATGCCTGAAATCATTACTAAGAAAAGAGGATAGTAAAAGGTTTCTTGGCTTTTAATGAATTGAAATGAATAGATTACTGCTAGGACAGAAATTAATGAACCTATGAAAGCCATTAAAATACTCATTCCGTCTGCAAGCAAGAAAATTCTTATTGGCAGTACTGATCCTGAAGGAAGAGTAAGAGTTGTTTGAGAAACGTGTTCTACTGTATTAGCAACTATTCCTCCAGCCCATACTTGCTGTGCCAGAAGCATTACAAAAATGAATGAGAAAAGTACTGAAAATAGTGCAATCGGAAAACACCATTTTTTGTTAAGCTTGGATGCTGCTCCGGCAAGAAATGCACCCATTAATGGAACTACTATGATCAACCAGAGCGCATTAACTGAAAGGAATGAAACCCATTCATTCACTTAGAATCCCTCCCAGTTTACTTGAATCAAGAGTTTTATAATTTTTGAAAACCATTACTGCTAGTGATAGCATTACTGCAGTACTTGCTAGACCGATTACTATTGCTGTTAGAGTTAATGCTTGTGGAGTAGGCAAGACCATGGAAGACCATGTTTCTGCTGGAGCAATCGTATAAATGGGAGCGTAACCGTCAGAAACATATCCAAGGCTAATCAAGAACATATTTACTGCATTTTCGATTAAGGCTATTCCAATTATCATTTTTATTAAATTTTTCTTGAATAAGAGAGTGTAAAATCCTAGTGCAAGTAGCAAAGCAATTACTAAGTAAACTAGCATTAGTTAGCCCTCCTAACTAGAATCAAAATTATTACCAGTCCTATCATTACTTCAAGTCCTACAAAAAAACTCATTAAGGGTATTCCTCCTGCTGAGAACAGTTCTCCCACATTGCGTCCAGGTGCTTGAGCAAGTGGAATCCATTGTTCAAGAGAGTGATGAAGAAAGTGTGAACTAAAGTATAATATCATAGTAAAAGAGAATAGGGAAAACATCATTTTTAGTGTTGGCCGGTAACTCTTGATTTTTTTATGACCATAAGCTACTAACACTAGAGCGACAGCAGATGCAAGGATGACACCCCCTTGGAATCCTCCTCCAGGTGTTAAATGACCATGAATGATTACATAAAAACTGAAAAGTGCTGCTAAAGGGAACACTACTCTTGCAGTTTGCTGGACAATTCTAGACATCATTTAGGATCGCCCCCAGAAAATCATTAGCACGCTTGTGACCGCAGCAAAAAGCACGGTTGCTTCACCCATCGTATCAAAGCCTCTGTAATCAAACACTACTGCTGCAACCACGTTATTTGCTCCAGTTTCTTCCTGAGCATTGCTGATAAAATAATCATCCATTTCTGTTGCTTGTGGATAACCAAGAGGATGCAATTGCATTGCTACCACAGCAAAAAAAGCAAAAAGAATTAACACAATCATTCCTGCAACAAAGCTCTTCATTCTTCTTGCCTCCCCGTTTTATCAATAGCAAGAACAAAAATGATAGTTGTCAACGCAGCTCCCACTGCTGCCTCTGCTAAAGCCACATCAGGTGCTTGTAAAAGATAAAATTCTAAAGAAATAAGTAAACTCATCGCGCCGAGAGAAATTGCTGCTGCCAATAAGTCTTTGAGTTTCACTGCCATGAAAGCAGATGCGACGATACCTATGAGGACTAATACTTGAGCAATCTCAAAAAGCATTATTTTTTCGCCTCCAATGCATCGATTGCTCCAGGTTTCAAACCAGTTTTGTAGGCTGCTTTTGCTATTGCATGAGATTCGGTTGCATTTGCAACTAGCAGTACGGCAATAGCTATTATGGTGTGAATTATCAGGATGATACTTTGAGGAGCCATGAATACTTCTGTTGATTCAAAGAGAAATAAATGGTTTGAGAGTCTGGAAAAAGAGTAGATGATCACTCCTGCTCCTATAAACAGTGCTCCAAAAGTTACACATTGAGTTGATGCGTGCAGTCTAGTGTAGGCATCAGGGAATCGATGCAATCCAAGCACGCCTAGAAGGTTAAAAAGCAGTCCTATACCTAGCGCGAAGTAAACGAGCTCTATCAAGAGTTTCCCTCCAAGTGTTTTGCTATGAATAGCGTGCCCACGAAAGAGAGTAAAGCATAAACTATTGCAATATCAACGTATAAAACGCTTTTTTGAGCTGCGCTGATAAGGATCATTGCTATAACAACAAGAGTGTTCACTGTACTAAATGCTACTACTCTATCTGCAATATGAGGTCCTTTTAGCACTCTTGCCAAAGCTATTAATCCAAAAAGTGTCACGATTATTGCTGCAACCCAAAACATCATTCAAACACCTTTTTGACCCAGTATGCCATGTTACCGTATACTTGCCCTGGTTTTGGTTTTTCATCTTTCACGTTTAAGCAGTGAACAAAAAGGTCATTTTTTTTGCTTAAATCAACTGTAAGGGTTCCTGGAGTCAAGGTGATACTGTTAGCAAGTACTGTCACTCCTAAATCTGTTTTGAGTCCTGACTTGACTTTTACTATTCCTGGATTGATTTTTCCGGTGATCACGCGGTATGCAACATCAAGATTTGCTTTTATCATTTGATAAAAGAACGGACCAAACAGATAGAATACAAATGTAATCCAGCGAATCGGATTGAATGCTTTACTGGAACCCCATTCAAGTTTTTTGCTCAATAAAGCTATCACAATCGCAAGTGCTACTCCAGCAACAATTTCTGAAGCGCTCCACACCCCAATTTCACCACTTCCAGCAGTAAGTAGTAGGTAGAATATGAAACAGGCTAGTGTGATTAACACGAAGCTTTTCATCTAGATACTTTCATTCACAAAAAGTATAAAAAGCTAAGGGGTGGATGGGGTTTCTAGTTGATTATTTCTATTGCTTTTTTATGTTAATGTAAGTGTTTTGTACAAGCTCGAACGACGGTTTTTGTGTTTCCATTATCATCAATTTCAAAGATGCTTAATGAAGCATTAGGAGAGCCTCCCAACTCTTCAAAATAAGAAACTCCTTTTTTCATTAGGATGGTTATAATCGCTCGGTTTATAGTATCATGAGCAACCAGCAAAACACAATCATGCTTATGAGTTTCTAAGAGACCATCAACAAAATGGTTAGCTCTCTCTAAAAGTTGTTCAACTGACTCGCCACGTTTAGTTTTGAGAGTATACATGTTAAAAATGCTTGTAAGACCACGTTCTTCAAGAGTGTTTCCTGTGTGCTCTCCTTTATCCATCTCTCTGAGAGCTTCATTTAATTCAAACGGAATTTCAGAATGACACTCTTGTATCTTTTCAGCAGTATGCCGTGCTCTTGCCAGATCACTAGAGTATATAAAATCAATATTTTCATCTTTTAAACGTAAAGCAAGCTGTTTAGCTTGTTTTTTTCCTTTCTCACTTAAATGGCCGGGCAAATGTCCTTGAATTATTCCTTTTTTGTTCTCAATGGTTTCGCCATGCCTAACTAGAATAATACGCATGCGTTAGTTAGGAAACAACCATTATAAAAAAACCTTGGGAAAACCATAAACTCTTTTAAAGCTTCTTACTATTACTACAAACCATGGCAAAAGCCAAAAAAGCATCGAAGAAAAAGAAAAAAGGATTCAATACAGCCCTTCTTTTGATACCTCTCGGACTAATCGCAATCATAGTAATTGCACTAATAGGATTTTCAGTTATTGCTCTATTAATCATGCCGTCATTTTTTAACGCGCCAGAAAGAAGAGTAGGCACGGGCCTTCAAATGATTACAAGAGATGCTTCTGCTAATTCTACTGCAATAGCATATGCAGATTTGGAAAAAGTCTTAAACAATGAACAGATAAGAGAAGAAGCAGGCATACCCGATTTGCATGTAATCAGCTTCATTTTTGGTTATGGAGGATTCATATTAACTGAAGAACAACCTATCATGATTGTAGAAAGTAAACCACTAGAACTAATTCTTAAAATTGCTCCTCCAGTATCCGGAATCTTTTCTGGATTAAGCAAAGATATTCCTAAAATTGATGAACGTTCATTCAGAGGAGAAAAAATATATGTAACTAACAATATGTCATACTGGACGAACAACAATAGAATAGTAATCGGCGAGCCAGTTCAAGTAAAAAAATTCATTAATACAAGAGGGAAAAATGCTGGAGGAAACTTCAACAGCATGATATCAAAACTTGAAGAACGCGACGTCATGTTTGTTTTTCAAATAGATGAACAACAGCAATTAGGAGTCACCGCATGGCTAAAAGAAGACACTGCCGATGCACTAATATTATTACAGCTTCCAGACGAGAACACTGCAAGATTATACAAAACAATGCTAGGTGCATTAAAACTAGATGGAATAAACATTAAATCTTCTGAAGCCCAAGGAAACATCCTAAAAATAGAAGCAGATGCAAAAATAGCAAAATTGAAAGATTTATCCAACCTGCCATCACAAATACCCTCTCAAGGCACACCCACCGGAGATAACAACATGACTAATGGAACATTGCCACCAGACCTGCCTGTTGAAGAACTTTTCGATGAATTCAAACCAGAAGAATTACCATGTGAAGGAATAGACAACTGTCAAGACTATTGCCTGCAAAATCCGGAAGAATGTGGAGATATTCTAGAAAATTACACTAGCAGTCCTTGCTGCACAGAATGCATTAAAGCATTTGTAGGATCAGGATATGGACTAGAAGGAATAGGAATGCAATGCAGTGACTTTGATCTTGGAGATTGTAACTCATACTTTACAGAAAACCCAACCACAATAATGTCATGTTACGAGGGATAAAAATGGAAGAAAGACCTATAACTCCGAAAGGAAACAAAAAAAACATTGGACTCATCATCATAGTCGCAGTAGTACTCATAATAGGCCTTTTGATAGTTGTACCAATAATTACTGCAATCGGACTATACTTTTGGGTGACAGCGTTCACCACCACACCAGTTACTAGAACAACCCCATACGTAATACAAGCAAGCTGCTTAGGAGCATCAACCGACTATAATGGCACACTGTTCATTAACAACATTGGAACTAAAACACTCCCAGCAAACAGCTTAAAATATCGGATAGGATCAAAAACAGGAACAATAACACATGAAAAACTTTCGACAGCAAGTACACTCAGTATAGATGCAACCAGTATAGGTGTTGACCTAACCAAAGGCAAAAGTGGAACACTCTGGACAACCGGCGGAGCAGCTGTAAGCTTCTACTGTAAGGAAGCTTAATAAACAAGTAACGCTTTAAATCACCGTTAGACGGAAAAAGATTGCTAGTCTGAGATATAAAGGTGATAACAATAGTTTTTGAAGGAGTAAAAAACAGGCTTGGTCTCAAAAGAGAAAAACAAAAGCATATAGGCGTGCTCGTCGACGGACCCAACATACTACGCAAAGAATTCAGAATAAACATCAAAGAAATAAAACAAAAACTCAAACCAAGAGGAATAGTTAAAGTAGGGAAAATCTTTTTAGACCAACATGCACCAGATAAACTCATAGAAGCAGTAACAAATGAAGGCTTTGAACCAGTTATTACAATCACAGATGTTGACGTAACAATGGCTGTAGAAGCAATAGAACTAGTTTATAACCCGACCATTGATATTATAGCAATTATGACAAGAGATGCAGACTTTCAACCAGTACTCATAAAAGCAAAAGCGCATGGCAAAGAAACTATTGTATTAGGAGTAGAACCTGGTTTCTCACAAGCACTGAAAAATACTGCAGACGAAGTTATAATGATGGAGTGATTAAGTGAACGTTCCCGTAGGAACACCAAAAATTCAGGGAAGGCGACTCTCCGCAGTAAACGTAACAAAAGACCTAGCAGAATTCATGAGTCTTGACAAAATGGGCTATATTGCAATAACAATAAAAGGAGCTCATGGTCTCCAAGAAGGGTTATTAATAGTTGAAAATGGCCGGTTAATCGGAGCATATTACGAATACTTAAGCCTAGGAAGAAGCTATAATGCAAAAGAAGCACTAGAAAGAAGCCTTAATGCATTCTTTGCTGAAAAGGGGATTTATGATAGTTATGAACTTACAGTCCAACAGATAGAACTATTAAAAATATTTAATGAAGACATGCTCTTCCTTGAACCAGTAGACAATACAGCACTACAAGGCATGATTCCAATGCAACATAATGAAGAATATGAAAAAAAATTGTTGGAACCGGGAGAAAAAACAAAAGAACAAATAATGAAAGAGAGAGGCATAAGAGAAATAGAAATAAATAATTACCAAAGAATACGAGAACAAATGACAGATCAGATAGCTCGACCAACATCCACGACAAAAGTAGAAAAAGGAGTAAACGCATACCTAACTGGCAAACCAATACTAGAAGAACCAAAACATGCACCGATAGTTCAAGAAGAATCAACACCCAAAAAAGTCGTCATAAAATCATCCTCACAAACAAAAAAACGTGACGAACTTGGAAACCTAGACGCAAAAGCAGAACAACTCCTAAAACAATTACAAAAGGCGAAAACAAATGACAAGAGTAATAGCAATAACATCGGGTAAAGGAGGAGTAGGAAAAACCTCCTTAACAACAAACCTAGGCGTCGCACTAGGCAAACTAGGTAAACGTGTCGTGATGATAGACTTGGATATTCAAATGGCTAACCTAGGCATGATGGTAGGAATGAAAGAAAGACCAATAAGTGTTCAAGACGTACTCAATGAAGAAGCCAATTCAATAGATGCCATGTACGACCTACGCGAAAACGTTAAAATAATGCCAGCCAGGCTAGCAGCAGGAAGACCAGACAAAATACCTGCAAAACGCTTAGCTAAGATAGTACAAGAAATAAAAGAAACACTTGGACCAGATATTGTTTTACTGGATACTGCCCCTGGAATGGGAGATGATGTTAAAGCAACAATAGAAGCAGCAACAGAAGCGATAGTCGTAACCATGCCAGAACCAGTTTCTGTAGCAGACAGCATGAAAATGGTAATGTTCATAGAAAAACATGAAAACCTTCGAGTAATAGGCACAGTAGTAAACATGGTAAAAGGAATTAAAGGAGAAATGAAAAACCAAGAAATAGAACAAATGGTAAGCACAGAAATCACAGGAATCATCCCAGAAGACCCTGACCTAAGACTAAGCTCACTAAATGAAATACCCGTAATGGATAATGTTCCAGACGCACCAGCAGCCATAGCAATTATGAGCATTGCTGCAAGGCTAGTTGGTGTTGCTCCGCCAGTACCACAAAAAAAGAAAACCAAATCTTTCATAGAAAAAATAAGAGAACTTTTTCAAAACATACTCAAAAGATAACCTTATATTACATCCCGATTAGAAAAAAAGACGGGTGTTAATTTTATGACCGAAGAAAGACCATTTGACTTTTTAAATGAAAATGTAAACAAATCAGTCCTAGTAAGACTAAAAGGAAAAAAAGAGCTTAGAGGTAAGCTCAGAGCTTTTGATGTTCACATGAACATAGTAATCGAGCAGGCAGAAGAACTCGAGGATGGTAAACTAGTGAACAAAATTGGCTCCATGCTAGTTAGAGGCGACAACATAGTGTTCATCTCCCCCTAAAACCAAGAAAACCTTTTAAAAGCTGTTTGTCAAAAAAATAGAGCATGGGCCTGTAGCTCAGTCGGAAGAGTACTCCCTTGGCGATTTTTCCAGGTATAGGGAAGACCATATTGGGAGAAGCCGTGGGTTCAAATCCCACCAGGTCCACCAAACAAATAAAAACACTTAAAAACAGAAAATATGCCTCACGGGCCCATGGTCTAGTGGCTAGGACGGCTCCTTGACGTGGAGCAGATCGAGAGTTCGAATCTCTCTGGGCCCATCAAAAAGAAGTCTATTTTTTCCACTCTTTTTATGTAGCAAATATTTTTCACATACTAATACATACATCGCCTCAAAACGTTTTTGACCACACCATGAATAAAATACCATAAACAATATAAACGCTGAAAACGTGGTATAAATCATGAAAGAGGTGCTAGCAGCAGTGATTATAGTCCTAGTTGCCATCATTTTAGGGATAAGCGCGTTGTTTGTTTTGAATTTGCTGGGTGGTAATAATGGGCAAAAAGATGGTTTCATGGAAGTAGCAGTTTATGATGCTTCTTCGTTACGTTCTCTTGGAGGTACAGAAATCACAATTTATGATTTAGACCATAATCCAATTAAAGAAATGATTGCAGATGACTTAGGAGTGGTTTATGTTGAACTTCCTGCGGGAGATTATTTTTTAGCAGCAAAAACAGAAGATTACAAAGAAGAATGGTTTAATGTAACAATTGGAGGAACAGCAGGAAAGATAGTAGATATTGCTTTAG